>NZ_JBFBAD010000035.1:0-86947 GCF_040682075.1 Actinoplanes sp. NPDC051411
CAATGACCGGCCCCGTAAGATCCATAATTGGAAGAAGCCCTCCGAGATATTCGCCGAACTCGTAGAGGTAAATGCTTCGACTGTCTGAATCTGCCCCGTAGCGCCCGCCAGTGCCCCGTTGCGCTTCCAAGACCGTCCACGTCACCCCTCTCCTGGAAGGCGAACTTCGCCCCTCAAAAAGCCCCAAATCTCTTGGCCCCACGGCCTTCAATTCCCGTGACGTAGATCGCTCAATCGACATCGGCAAGATCGTTGTGGTCGCACTGTGGTCGCACACGGCCCAAGATGAGGCATCATGAAGCGCCCTGATGTATCTCGAAAAATCAACTCTGACCTGCGGAAACGTCGATCGGGTGCGGGATGCGATGAACGCTAGGCTGGGCTCATAACCCAGAGGTCGCAGGTTCAAATCCTGTCCCCGCTACAAAGAAGGTGCACGTCGAAAGCCCTTCGCCCTTCCGGGTGGAGGGCTTTCGCGTACTCCGCGGTCGTAGGTTCCCGGCGGGGCGCCAGCGTGCTGACGCCTTCGGAGAGGAGCGCGGCGGTGGACCATCCCCAACAGCCTCGACCTCGTGCCCGCGCTGCTGTTCATGGTTTGTTTCGCGCCGCCGGTGTTTCCCTGACCGAGAGGAGCGCGGGGGGCGGGGGCGACCCGCGAGTGTCATGCCGGCATCTGGTGCATCAGCTTTGCCAGTTCCGCACCTCGGGCGGCCACTGATCGGCTGATTTTCTCCAACGCGCCGGCGTTCTGGCTGATCTCGACGTTCTGCCAATCCGCCTCCGCGGCATATTCGACACCGATCAGGTTCGTGTTGACCTTGCACATGATGTCGGCCTTTGCGGTCGCGAGTTCGAGCTCACCCGGCGATGCGGATTCTTTGTGCCAACGCGGGTCTCCGGCGGCCACGATGGGATTGGCGTACGTGAACCCCATGGCCGACATGCAATGTGACCAGGTGGCGAAGACCGCTTGCACCCGAGGGTCGGACTGTGTTCGCTTAAACGCTTCCGCGGTCATATCGTTGACCGTTCGCGCATTTGCCGGCGTTTTATGGTCCAGGTCGAGCTGACGGCTGGCCTCCCCGGCGCAGCCTCCGATGGGACCGTTTTTCGCCGTGCCGATCAGTACGGCTCGCTCGGCCGGCGGTAAATCGTCGCGTGATTGGGGTTCATGTGAACCGGCGGCGGCTGCCGACAGGCCGTAACCCGCCGTCCGGGCGACCGAGAGATCAGTGATTCCATAGCGACGGGACGCTATCTCGTCCTTGGTCGCGACCCGCTTGTCGATCTGGCTGGTCAGGTCGGACAGGAAGTCGAATCCGAGTCGGCGCATGCACTCGCGCTCGAGCCTCAAGTAGAGATAGTCCTCCTCCGACTGCTGGCGCGCGCTCAACCGATAGCCGTCCAGAGGATAGTGCAGAGAGGCCATGCCGGTCGCGATCGGAACCGGGACGGGTGCCGGCGGATCTGTGCGATGTCCGCCGCAACCACCGACCACCAGCATGGCAACGATCAATACCGCACATTTGAATCGCATCACGCCGACACCCCGGATTTCACGTACAGTTATCCATTTCGATCGAATATTCGTTGTTCCGGAGTCGGGAGGTCAGGTTTCCCGCCCAGCCGGGATGCAGCCAGTTCTCGTCGGCGTCGCTGTACCCGATCCAACCCGGGTAGTACCACGCGGTCACGTTGCAGTTCGTAGTGCCGTTGCCCATGGATGCCGCATTGCCGGCAACGCCTTGATTCACCCCGGCGCTTCCCGTGCCCGAGCACGCGTCGAACAGCTCGGAGCTGAGGTCTTCACCGTCGTAGACGTTGTTGGACGACCAGCATCCGCCCTTCAGGCCTTGGCTGTAATACAGACACATTTTCTTGCAGGGCTGCCACCACGAGGACCACTTGTCGATCTTGTCGGCTTGGGCCGGCGCGGCCGACACGGTGGCAATCCCGCCGAACGTCAAAAACGCGATGGCGACGACCGCGGCCCGACGCGGAAAACTCGCGAATCTTCGAACCATTTCTCCTCCGTTCTATTGCTTGGCTTCGAGCAGCATCGCATCGACGGAAGTCACTTGCCAGAAGGTTCGGGGGAGGCCGAAACAGGCTGAAAAGGGATCCGAGTTCCGACCCGTCTGGCCTGTCGTGCCGGGACGGTCATCCCACTCGGCCAGCTCCTCGCCCGTGGTGGCGGCGGGTACGTTGTGGGCTGTGGGGGTGGGGGTTCGGGGCTGTTGGGCAGCGGCTCGGGCTGTGCGGGGAGCGGAGTGCGGCAGGGATGCGGTCGACCTGCTGCGGCCCCGGCGGGAAGGGCTCTTTCGGGGGCGGGCGCCGGTTTCGGTGCAGATCTACCGGGCGGAGCGGGACGGGCGGCTGATCTGGCGGGGCGTGGGCTCGTTCGCGGTGCTGCGGCGGCCGGCCGATCGGGGGCCCGGGTTCGGGCCGCTGCGCTGGGTCGACCGTCAGTGGTACGTCGTTGTGATGGTGGCCGGGCTTGCGGTCTTCTTTGTCGCCGCGGTGGTCGTCGCAGTGCTGTGCCGGGTGTTCGGGCAGCCACCGGCTGTCTATCTCTCGGTTCTGCTGCTGGTCTACGTGCTGGGAGTTCTGACCGACCAGGTCACGCCGGCGGTACGGGGGCTGCGGTCACTGGTCCGGGAGGCTCCCCGGCCCGATCAGGTGGCCGCCGAGCAGCTTCCGTACGAGCAGTGGGCCATGGTGCTGTGCCATCACGAGGACGGCAGCCGGCCGGCGCTGCTGCTCAACGAGGTCGCGGCGCGGCTGAACGCACTGGCCGGCCCGGACGTCGCGCTGGCCTGCCCGCGTAAGGGCATCACCACCCGGCACATGCGGGCCGTTGTTGCGAAATGGGCCGACGCGCTTCCCGTGGAGCACGAAGAGCCGGAGGTCAGTGTGCGTCTTCCCCGTCGGCTTCCGCCGCGTACGCATCGTGTGGTGGAAAGCGGAGCTTTCTTTTTCGTCTATCTGGCCGTCATGGCGTTGCTGCTCGCGTCGGCGTCCTATCTGGTGGCGGGCTGGGAAAGCGCCGCCTGTGGCTCTCGTTGCGGCAACCGGCCGGCTTCGTGGTCGACGGCGTTCGAGTGGATCGGCTATCGGGTGCTGTTTCAGAACCCGCCGGATCTGGTGCCGGGAACGGGCTACGCGCGTCTGACCGGCCTGCTGGTCGCCGTCGTCACGCTCCCCACGACACTTCTCATGGCGGTGGCCTGCGCGCGCTATTTCGTGCGGTACCTGCGTACGCGCCAGGAGGCCCATGCGGCCCTGATGGCGGCCGCCCTCGGCCGCGACCGGGTGCTGCTCCTGGTCGCGACGGACGTCGAGTTGGAGGCCGCGCTCCGCCGGGCGCGAGCAACCCGCGACGCGGTGGACTACTCGGCCGGCCATCCGGTGTTCCGGCTCGGGGTGATCGGGGGTGCCGACGTGCTCCTGGCCCGGGTGGGGCCGGGGGTGACCAGTCCGGTGTCGACCGCCTACAGCCTGCCGGAGCTGATCGCCAACTGGAAGCCGCAGTTCGTGATCATGCTCGGTATCTGCTTCGGGCTGCGGGAGGAGAAGCAGAGCCTCGGCGACGTCATCGTCGGTCTGCGGCTCCAGACGCTCAACATGCGGGTGGGCGAGACCGAGGTTCGCCAGCGGGGAGAGGTGGTCGCCGCGGGGCATCGCCTGTTCGAGCGGTTCGTCGCCGCGGAGGACCCGGCGGCGTTCAAGGTCTGGCGCGGCCTGTTGCTCTCGTGGGACGTACTGGTCGACTCGGCCTCGCTTCGCGCCTGGATGAAGGCGTCCTTTCCGGACGCCGAGGGCGGCGAGATGGAGGGCGCGGCGGTGCGCGCGGCCACCGTACGCGAGTTCGTCGAATGCATCGTGGTGAAGGGAATCTGCGACTGGGGGTTCGGCAAGAACCCGGACGCTCAGCAGCTCGCCGCCGCGAATGCCGCCAGCCTGGTGTTCGACGTCGTCGAATCGGGCGCTTTTCTCCGGGGTTAGGCCCAGAGCCGTGGTGTGGGCCCGGTTTGGAGGGTGTTAGGCTCCGTCGCCCTTCGCCTGGGCGCCCCTGCCCGGGCGGGGAAACGGGGAGAGATTCGTGCACCATCTCAGCAAAGTGGCCGGCGCTGTGTTCGCCGGCGTGTTGGCTCTGGCCGGGTCCAGTGAGGCGGCGTTGGGCGCGCCACGGGCGGCCTCGGAGCCGCCGTCGTTTTCCGTTGCCGTCGCCGGGGTCGGGCTGCCCAGCCGGATCTCGCTGACGTCGGAGGCGGCCGGCGTCACGTCGTTCGACTACGCGGTGGCCGGCGGGCGCGCGGCCGCGGTGCCGGCCAAGGACGGAGCCGCGGCGGGGAACATCGTCTTTCCCGCGGCGGGGCCGGCCGACGTGACCGCCCGGGCGTATGCCGGCAGGCGGCTGGTCGGGGAGTCGACGCAGACCGTTGACGTCAGCGACGTTCCGGGGGTGTCGTCGGACGAGTTTCTGAACCCGGACGTGACGCCGCTCGTGGGGACCACCGGCACGTTCACGTTCACGCCGCATGCCCGCGGAGTCGTGAAGTACTACTGGTGGATCAACGACGGTGGTGCGCAGGAGGTCCGTGCCCGGCACGACGGGACGGCGAAGGTTTCCTGGACGCCTCCCGCCGACGTCTCGGCCAAGTACGAGCTGTTCGTCCAGTCGGTGACCGCGGCCGGTGCGCAGTCGGCCCGGTACGACGAGTGGGTCAGGATTCAGGATCCGCGTCCGGGCATCGAGCCGGCGGCCGGCACCCATGAGGTCGGCGAGCCGGTGGCGGTCACGCTGTCGAACGGCGCCAGCCAGGCCACCGGGTTCGTCTACAGCTTCGACGGCGGGCCGCAGCAGTCGGTCAGCGGTGCGGCCGTGACCGTTCAGGTAACGCCGTCGCATGCCGGTGACGCCCTGTTCACCGCGCAGACCGTGCTGGCCGGGGGCACCCGGTCGAAGGCGGTCACGGCGACCGTCACCGTCACCGACATGCCGCAGGTCAGCGTGGTCTCGGCGTACGGTCAGACGCAGCCCGTCGCGACCGAGCCGACGACCTTCACCTTCACGCCGAAGGTGCCGAACGTCGTGAGCTACCAGTACACAGTGGATGGGGACGGCCCGCATCCGGTGGCGGCCGGCCCGGACGGCACGGCCTCGATCACCGTCATCCCGGACACCGGCCAGCACAGCCTGACGGTGTCCAGCGTCGATGCCGCCGGTGTGGTGTCCGATGCCCGCGACTACGAATACACGTCGCTCGACCCCCGGATCGAGGTGTTCGCCGAATTCGGTGACGGGGCCGGCGAGTGGGGATTCTTCTCGGTGCTGAACGATCTGTCGCCGGTCACCGTCGCCTACCACTGGAGCGTCGACGGCGGCCCGGAGCACGTCACCCCGGTCGATCCGAACAGCGGCGGCGTCACCGATCTGGAGTACAGGCCGGCCCTCAGTGGGACGGGCACGGTGCAGGTCCAGGCCGAATACAACGACGGCACGCTGTCGGCGCCGGCCGGCATCACCTTCGAGGTCGGCTGACCGCGGGCGCCCCGATGCCGGCGGTCCGGTGCCGGCGGTCCGCCGTCAGCACAGGGGCGCCGGCTCGCGGCGGGCCGACTTGGCGGCGTACATCGCGTCGTCGGCGTGACGCAGGACCGTATCGGCGTCCATGCCCGGGGTTGCCCGCACCACGCCGACGCTGACGCCGACCGTGGCCGCCTCGCCGGCGACCAGGAAGGGCTCGTCCAAGGCGCGCTCGATGCGGTCGGGCAGGCCGTCGGCGCCGTCCGGGCACAGGATGACGAACTCGTCGCCGCCGTAGCGGGCCACGGTGTCGGTGGGGCGGATGCAGGCGAGCAGGCGGGCCGAGACCTGCTGGAGCAGGCTGTCGCCGGCCTGGTGGCCCAGGCGGTCGTTGACCGACTTGAAGCCGTCGAGGTCGCAGAACAGGACCGTGGGGGTGGCGGCCGGGTCGGCCAGCGTGGTTTCCAGCCGGTCCAGCAGCTGGGACCGGTTGGGCAGGCCGGTCAGGGCGTCGTGGGCGGCCTGGTGGGCGAAGGCCCGCTCGGCGCGTTCGCGCTGGGACGACAGGGCACCGATCCGGACCATGACCAGGGGCAGGACCACCGACGTCTCGATCGCCAGCAGGACCATGTCGACGGTCTGGCCGGTCAGCTGCTCGACCGCGGCGGCGATCGGCGTGATCCCGATGGCGGCGCCGAGGAAGATCAGGCGGGCGGTGGTGAGCCGGTCCCGGACCGGTGGCCCGGACCGCAGCGCGGCGTCGATCGACGGGTCGGCGACCGCGGCGCCGGTCACGGCGTACGCGATCAGGTAGACCGCGTCCGACCACGCCGGCCGCACCAGGACGGTCGTGGTGTGCGCGAGGGTCTGGCCCAGGTTGGCGATCAGCGACAGCACGAGGATGACGATGAACGCCCGCAGCGCGACGACCGGCCGCTCGCTGATCAGCTCGACCCGGATGAGCGCGCCGAGCGAGCCCGTCAGGCACAGCAGCATGAACAGCGTCGCCGCCTGCTGGCCGGCCGGAAGTCCGGTCGCCACCAGCGCCCTGTGCAGCACCAGGGTCCAGAGCAGACCGACCAGGCCGATCCCGATGACCGCGGCGTCGAGCACGCCGCCGATGTCGCCGCGCCCCCGCATCCACACCAGTCGCAGCGCGGCCAGCAGCAACCCGAGCGCCCCGCCCATGATGAACAGCAGGCTGGCCTGACTTCGGCTGGCGGTGAAGTCGATCTGGACGGCCCCGAACAGGCTGCCCACGTTGATCACCAGCAGCCCGCCGAAGACGAGGACCGGGGCGACCCGGTCCCGTCCGGGAACCGGCCGCAGCCCGACCCACGACGGGACGAGCGAGCTGGCGCCGACCAGCAGGTAGCC
Organism: Actinoplanes sp. NPDC051411; assembly: GCF_040682075.1. Classification (NCBI taxonomy): domain Bacteria; kingdom Bacillati; phylum Actinomycetota; class Actinomycetes; order Micromonosporales; family Micromonosporaceae; genus Actinoplanes; species Actinoplanes sp. NPDC051411. Next base: position 6,908 of record NZ_JBFBAD010000035.1, read on the forward strand.
GAACGGGCGCAGCGTGGGCGGGAGCAGCACGGTGATGATCGCGCCGACGGTCGCCACGAGCACGTACGCACTCAGGACCAACCTTCTTCTGCCCGCGTCGACCGTCACGGCCGGTTCCCATCGGACGCTCGGCCCTCATCCTGCGTCCGGGAACCGAAAAGCACCCGAACCGCAACCTGGGCCTAGTGTTCGTAGCCGTCGTCGTCGCACTGGCGGCGCTGCCGGACGCAGTCCTCGGTGCGCTTGTTCATCGCGTCGGCATCCCACATCAGGAACGCGTCGCCGTGCATCGAGGACGCCGTACGGCCGGCCGGGTCGGACGATAGGTAGTAGCCCTGCGAGCTGCCCTTCACGCCGTACGTGATGTCGAAGGTGAGCGACGGGATCCGCACCGGGTGGCCGGCCGGGCAGCCCCGGTCGGTGCCGTACGCGACGTGCGCCTTGTGGTCGGGGCTGTCCAGGTGCTTGCCGTCCCAGCAGTCCGGGAACTGCAGCATGTAGTGCAGCGTGGCGTAGCTCTTGGGGTCGCAGACCGGCCAGTTGCCGTTCCCGCTGCGCGCGACGCCGTCGAGGTCGCCCGGGCCGTAGAAGGCGCAGTAGAACTGCCCCTGCGCGCCGCGCGGCGTCGGCACCTTCTTCTTCGCGTCGCCGGCGATCATGCGCAGGCCGGTCGGGATCGGCATCACGCCGGTCGAGTTGTTGCGGATCGAGCGGTAGTAGACCCGGAATCCGGTCGGCTCGACGGGCTTCCCGGTGGCGGCGTCGTAGAGCGTCGGCACCCAGTACGACGAGTGGTCGAGCACCGGCTTGCAGGTGGTGGCGGTGAACCTGGTCAGGTCACCGGCCGTGGTGTCGGCGTCGACCGCCTTGTTGCCGAAGAACGAGTGCATGTGGGAGGCGCCGGGCAGCCCGGGGAGGACGATCGGGTCGTCGGCCAGCCGGTGGCTGTAGGTGCAGTCGGCCCGGAACTCCGGGACGGTGGCCACGCCGGCCGGAACCGGGTCGACCTTGCGCGCCTGGTAGGCGGCCACCTGCTTCTGCCAGGCCGCCTGGTCGACCGGGATCCAGCCCGCGGTGGGCGGCGGTGCCGGGGTGGTCGTCCGGGTGGTTTTCGTGGGCTTGGCCGGCGGCTTCCCGCTCGCCGGACCCGATGCCGGGGCTGACATGAGCGGCGTGACGGCCACGGCCTGCGCCGCGTTCGCGGTCGGCGCGGGCGCGGCCGATCCGCCGCCGGTCAGGTGGATCACGGCCGTCGTGACCGCCAGCGCCGCGACGGCCAGGCTGCCCCAGAGGACGGCACGACCCCGCTTCGGTCGCGGGCCCGCCGGCGGGCTGCCGTCGGGATCGGGCGGCGGGGTGTACGACACGGAACGCTCCTACCGGAAGAAAGGCGACCAGACGGCGAGCAGCGTAGGCACGTTTCCGGGTGTGCTCCTAAGCCCTTAAGAAGCTTCTAAAGACCTATGGGCGATAACAGTTTTCCCGGCGATTTTCGGCTCATGTTCCGGTCTTCGGGCTCAAGTCCACCCGAGGATTCCGTTAGCCGGGCAGTGCTTCCCGTCGTCCGGCCGGACCGGGCAGATTGGGAGCATGGGGACTTATGCACTGCGGGAAGCCGGGCCGGACGATGCCGATTCGATTGCGCTCCTCCACGCTGACAGCTGGCGGCGGCACTACCGGGGTGCGTACGCCGACTCGTTCCTCGACGGGGACGTCGAGGCCGATCGGCTGCGGGTCTGGGCCGGGCGCCTGGCTGATCCCGGTCCCGGCGCGACCCTGCTGGCCGAGGACGCCTGGGGGCTGGCCGGCTTCATCCACGTCGTGTTCGACGACGATCCGCGCTGGGGCAGCCTGATCGACAACCTGCACGTGCGGGCCGATCTCCACCGCACCGGCCTCGGGACCACCCTGGTTCGCGAGGGCGGCCGGGCCGTACTGGCCGGTGCCGACCGCGAGGAGGTCTACCTCTGGGTGCTGGAGCAGAACACGGCGGCCCAGGCCTTCTACCGGGCGCGCGGGGCCAGGCAGGCCGAACGGTGTCCCTGCCGCCCGCCGGGGATCCCGGTGAACGGTGATCCGTACACGTTCCGCATGGTCTGGCCGACGGCCAGGGCACTGGCCGGGGAGTAAGCACCGAAACTGCCGGCCGGGGTTGTTCGATGTCCGTCACCGATCGCACGCCCTCGTTGACCCTCGGTGAGAAAACGGTATAGGCTCTTTACATATTCTTGGCCATCTATACCAAGAAGGAGCCCCCTTGCTTTCCGTGCGAAAGGCTGCCCTCGCCGTCGCCGCGGGCATGACGGCAGTTCTGGCTTTTGCCGGCGCTGCCGCGGCCGCTATTCCGTTCGGTCAAAATCAGGTCGGCATCGCGACCTATTACAACGACGCCGGGTTCGGTGCCTGCGGCACCCCGATCAACGCCGCGACCGAGATGCTGGTCGCCGTGTCCTATCAGTGGTTCACCACGGCCAACCCGAATGCCGACCCGCTCTGCACCGGCGTCTCGGTGCAGGTGACCTACAACGGCCGGACCATCACGGTGCCGGTCAAGGACAAGTGCCCGTCCTGCGACGCCACGCACATCGACCTCAGCCAGGCGGCGTTCGGCCAGTTCGCCTCGACCGATCCGGCGACGACCCCGGGCGTACTGAATGTGACCTGGCAGTTTGTCGGCGGCGGCGACGGCGGCGGAACCACCCCGCCTCCGGCGGGCCGGACCGGGCCGATCACCGGGCTGGCCGGAAAGTGCATCGGCGCCGCCGGCGGCGCCACCGCCAACGGTACGGCGATCGACCTCTACTCCTGCGTCGGCTCCTCGACCCAGCAGTGGACAATGGCGGCCGACGGCAGCATTCGCACCGGCGGAAAATGCATGGACGTCGCCGGCAGCGGCACGACGAACGGCACCCGGGTTCAGATCTACGACTGCAATGACACCGCCGCGCAGCAATGGGTCTATACCAGTGCTCGTGACCTGGTGAATCCGCAGGCCGATAAATGTCTCGACCTGACCGGAAACACGTCCGCCGATTTCACCACGGTGCAGCTCTGGACCTGCACGGGCGCCGCCAATCAGAAGTGGAACGTCCCGGCGTGACCAAAAGCCCCTGCCCGCGCGGGCAAGGGCCCGGTCGGGCCTAGAACGAGCCGAAGAGGCTGTTGAGGCCCTCGGCCAGCAGCGGGTGGGTGAAGATCGCGTCGGCCATCGCGGTGTAGGTCAGCTTGCCGAGCATGGCGACCTGGATGATGCTCATGATCTCGCCACCCTCGAGGCCGAGGACGGCAGCGCCGAGGATCTGGCCGCTGTCGGCGTCGATGACGGCCTTCATGAAGCCGCGCGTCTCTCCGGTCTCGATGGCCCGCACGACGGCGCCCATCGGCAGCTTCGCCACCCGGATCGCCCGGCCCTGGGCCCGGGCCTCGCGTTCGCTCAGGCCGACCCGGCCGAGCTGCGGGTCGATGAAGACGGCGTACGGCACGACCCGGTCGCGGGTGCTCGCCTTCTGCCCGCCGATCAGGTTCGCGTGCAGGATGCGGTAGTCGTCGTAGGAGGCGTGGGTGAAGGCCGGCCCGCTCCGCACGTCGCCCATCGCGTAGACCCCGGGGACGCTGGTCTGGAGGTGCTCGTCGACCTCGACGAAGCCCTGGTGGTCGAGCCGGATGCCGGCCGCGTCGACGGTGAGCGCCTCGGTGTTGGGGACGCGGCCGATCGCCGACAGCAGGTGCGAGCCCTCGATCTGCCGCTCGCCGTCCTCGGTCCGCACGGTCAGCCGTACGCCGTCGCCGGCCGGCTCGACCCGGACCGGCGTCGCCGAGGTCAGGATCGTGATGCCCTCGTCGCGCAGGATCGCGGCGACCTCGTCGGAGACGTCCTCGTCCTCCTGCATGAGCAGGCGGGCGGCGCTCTGGATGATGGTGACCTCGCTGCCGAAGCGGCGGAACATCTGCCCGAACTCCAGGCCGATGTAGCCGCCGCCGAGGATGACCAGGTGCTCCGGCTGCTGATCGAGCTCCATGACGGTCGTCGAATAGAGCACGGGGACGTCGTCCGCGCCGGCGATCGCCAGCGGCTTGGAGCGGCCGCCCGTGTCGAGGACGATGACCGGCGCGCTGAGCTGCCGCGTCCCGCCGTCCTTGAGGGCGACCTCGACGGTGTTCGGCCCGGTGAAGTGGGCCTCGCCGGCGATCAGGTCGAGTCCGTCCTGGGACAGGCGGCTCGCGTAGTTTTCGCGCGCGCCGGCGACCATCGCCCGCTTCCGCTCGCGCACCGCGGCCAGGTCCACCGACACCGCACCCGTGCGCACGCCGTACTCGGCGCCGCGGCGCGCCTGGTAGGCCAGTCGCGCGCTGGCGACCATCGTCTTGGTCGGCGTGCACCCGGTGTTGACGCAGGCACCGCCGAGCTGGTCGCGCTCGACGAGTGCCACCCTCTTGCCCGCCTGGGCCAGTTCGAGCGGCAGGAAACGGCCGCCCTGACTGGTTCCGATCACGATCGCGTCGTACTGCTCGCCGGTGGTCTCCGTCATGGTCCTGTCGCCTCTTCTGGGTTGATGTGGATGGGTTCGGTCGTTCAGATGGCGTCCGGCGGCCCCATCAGCGGGGTGACGTCGCCGGCGTCGGGCGCCCCCATCAGGGGTACGACCGTGCCCGCGTCGGGCGGTCCCATCAGTGTGGCCCGCCTGGTGGGTGGTGGGGTGGGCACCGCGTTGCCGGTGTCCTTCTTGAAGATCGCCATGTCCTGGACCTCTTCCTAATGGATAGTACCGTATCTTCCATTAGCCACTATGGCGCCCCGAAGCCGCGGTGTCAAATGGTTTCCTTGTCGTCATCCATTAGCCTCGTTATCGTGGTCGGTATGAGCGGCGAGGCGGTCACCACCAGCGCGACCCTGCTAGGGGAGGCGCTCCCGGTCGAGCTGATGAACACCCTCACCGTCACCGGCGACGCCATCCACGACGCGCTGGCCGACGACGACGAGGCGGCGGCCTGGCTGCGGGCGGTCGCCGACCGGATCGCGGCCGAGGCGGGAGTGGCCCCCGGGTCGGCCGGCGAGGCGCTGCGGCCGGCCGCCGGGCCGTTGCGCGAGCTGCGTGACGCGCTACGCCGGCTGGCCGCCGAAGCAACCGCCGATCCCCGGCCGCCGGTCACCGCGCCCGAACTGACCCGGCCCGAGGCGATCGCCACGCTCAACGCGCTCGCGCAGACCCGGCCCGAGCTCGTCTGGCCGGACGGTGGGCAGCCGGCCCGCCTCCACCGGACAACCGGCCCGGCCGGGCTCGCCGTGGCGCTGATCGCCCATCAGGGCGTCGAACTGTTCACCGGCCCCGCGCGTGAGTCGCTGCGTCCCTGCCTGGCACCGAACTGCCTGCTCTTCTTCGCCAAGGACCACGGGCGCCGGGAGTGGTGCTCGCCGGCGTGCGGGAACCGGGCCCGGGTCGCCCGCCACTATCGGCGCCACCGCCCGGGCCGTCCTTCCTGACGGCCGGCGTCCGGTCGCGCTGACTCCGGCCGGCCCGTGGGCGGCAGCGGCACGGGTTACGCGTCGCCTCGCCGGACGCGGACCTTGTCGTAGTGCCGGACGGCGCGGGCGCGGTTGCCACAGGCGACCGAGCACCACTCGCGCCGGGGATGGCTCTTCACGAAATACAGAACGCAGCCGGGGGCGTAACAGGCGCGCAGCCCGCTCGCGCCCTCGGTGAGAAGCGTGATCGTCTCGTCGGCGACCGCGGCCAGGCCGGCACTCACGCCGGATCCGGGCTCGGGCTCGACCCGCGCGAAGCCGTCGCCGCGGAGGGCGATCCGAGGGGCGGGCTGGGAGGCGGCCGCCGCGTTCAGTGCGGAGACGGCCTCGTCGAGATCGGCGATCGCCGACCGGGCCCCGATCCGCTGGTCACCGGTCGCGTGGGCGGCCAGCCGGCGGACCGCGTCGCGAAATCGGACCGCCGCGGCCAGATCCTCATCGGTGGCGCGCGCGCCGGCGCGTGGCGCGCCCACCGCATCCAGCCACTGTTCGAGGTCGGCCGCCGACCCGAGGTCGTCATGGATGCCGGCGGTGTCGGCCCAGACGGTGCTCATCAGGCGAATCGGGGTCGGCTCGTCCGGCAGAACCCAGGCTCGCGGGGTGCTCTCCTCCGGCATTCCGCAAACTTATCACGGATAAATGGCCTAGATTCCGTTAGGAGCGAGTGCCGGCGCACGGGCCGGGCTACAAACTCACCTGTTCGGGTGAGGGGGCGCCCGGAGATGCCCGGCCGAGGACCTTCGTGGCCGTTTCGATCTCCTGTCTTCGCGGGATCCCGCTCGTCCCGGCTCGCGGTTGGCTGTAACTCGCCACCGGGCATGGGCCCGGTAGCGAGAGAGGAAGTCATGAGCAGCAAGACGCGTGGTTCGATCCGGAAGCGGCGTGCAGTGGTGGCCGGTATCGCCGTCGGGGCCCTGGCCGCCGGGCTCGGCGTGGCCGGTATGGCGGAGGCGGCCACGACCTCGCACAGCCCGGCCAAGCCGACGATCGTGCTGGTGTACGGCGCGTTCGAGGACGGGTCGGCGTGGCAGGGGGTCACCCGCCGGCTCCAGCACGACGGATACCCGGTCGTGGTTCCGGCGGTCCCGCTGCGCGGCGTCGCCTCGGACTCCGCCTACGTCGAGAGCATCGTGGATTCGATCAAGGGCCCGGTCGTGCTGGGCGGCCACTCCTACGGTGGCATGATCGTCAATGAGGTCGCCTCCCAGCGGCCGACTCAGACGAAGGCCACGGTCTACATCGCCGCGTTCGAGCCGCGGGCCGGCGAGAGCGCCGGTCAGCTGGACGCGCAGTTCCCGGGCAGCCTCCTCGGCCCCGACACCACCGTCGCGCAGGCCTACCCGGGCGGCACCGACCTTTACGTGAAGCCCGAGTCGTACCGGGCTCTGTTCGCCGGCGACCGGTCGGTGGCCGACGCCGCCGTCGGCGCCGCCACGCAGCGCCCGGTCGACGCCGCGGCGCTGGCCGAGCCGGCGGCGCACACCGCGCCCTCCTCGATCCCGGCCTACGCGATCGTCGCGACGCAGGACAAGGGGATCCCGCCCGCGGCGGAGCGCTTCATGGCGAAGCGGGCCGGCGCGCACACGGTCGAGATCCGCTCCGCGCACGACGTGCCGGTGACCCACCCGGACGCCGTCGCCCAGGTCCTGGAGCAGGCGGCCCGAGGCCGCTGAGCCCGACGTGCCTCGCACCCCGGAGCGGATGCGAGGCACGTGGTGAGGCCGGGGACTCGGCCCGGGTCGGCCGCCCCCGGGGGTGGCTAGGATCGGGGAGTGAACCAGCGGGCCGCGTTGCGGGGGCGGTCGGAGGAGGTCGCCGCCGCCCTGCGCGCCCTGCGGGCGGCCCGCGACGGCGATCCTTCCGTCCTGGTGGTGCACGGCGAGCCCGGCATCGGCAAGACCGCGCTGGTGCACGCCGTCGTCGAGCAGGCCGGCCGCCTCGGATACGCCGTGGGCGCCGCCACCGCCCGCGACGGCGACCGGCTCGCCCCGCTGTCGTCGCTCGGCCCCGCACTGCGGTCCGGCCCCCGGCCCCTGGTCGGCAGCGATGACTTCCTCTCGCTGGCGGCGCTCAACGACCAGCCGCTGTGGCTGGCCGAGCGGCTGGCCGCGCTGCTGTCGGCCCGGTCCGACACCGAACCGCTGCTGGTGGTCGTGGACGACTTCCAGTGGTCCGATCCGCTCAGCGTGTTCGTACTGCGGCTGCTCACCGCCCGGCTGGCCGGCAGCCGGATGTGCTGGCTGCTGGCCGCCCGCAACCAGGCCCACCGCCCGGCCGACGCGGTGACCGAAGCGGTCGAGGGTGTGCTGCCGGTGCACCGCATCGATTTGGCGCCACTGGCCGGCGACGCGGTTCTCGACATCGCCGCCGACCGGCTCGGCCACCCGGCCGACGCGGGCCTGGCCCAGCGGCTCGCCACGGCCGGCGGCAACCCGTTCCTGGTCACCCAGATCCTCGAGGACGGCACCCCCGGCGGGCTGGTCGAAGCGGTCCGGCGACGGCTGGCGGCGGCCTCACCGGAATGCCTGGCCCTGCTGCGGGCCGGGGCGGTGCTGGGCGGCCGGTTCCGGCTCGGCGACGCCGCACAGCTGGGCGGTGAGCCGCCGACGGCGTACGCGGACGCACTGGCCGAGGCCATCGCCCTCGGCATGCTCACCGACGACGGACGATGGCTGTCGTTCCGCCACGACCTTCTCCGCCAGGCGGTCTACGACGGCATCCCGCCGTCGGCCCGCTGGTCGATGCACCGCTCCTTCGCCGACCACTGCGTGGCAACCGGCCGCGGGGCGGCCGAAGCGGCCCCGCACATCCTGGCCACCGCCGCCGAGGGCGACCACGAGGCGGCCGACGTGCTGCGCACCGCGGCTCTCGATCTGCTGGCCACCATGTCGATCACGTCGGTGACCTTCATCCGGCAGGCGGACGCCCTGGTCGCCGACGACCGCTCACGCTCACCGGAGTTCGGCCGCGACGTCGTACGCGTGCTGACCGTCGCCCACCAGCACGCGCAGGCCCGCGACTTCGCCGACGAGATCCTGCGCGACCGCCCGGCCTCGGCGGATCAGGCGGCACTCGTGCAGCTTCTGTTGGCGCCACGGCTGTGGGCGGCCGGCAACCGATCCGAACTCGGCCGCCGCGCCGCCGACCCGAAAACCGCCGGTGCGGCGCCGGCGTTGCGGGCGCGGCTGACGGCGTACGTGGCCCTGGCCGTAACCGACGGCGCCGCCGGCCGGACCGGCGAGGGTGAGCCCGCCGATGCCGTGGCCGCCGAAGTTGGCCGGGATGGTGAGTCCGCAGAAGCCGTAGGCGCCGCGCCTGGCCGGACCGGCGAGGGTGAGCGCGCCGATGCCGTAGGCGCCGAGGCGGGGTGGGCCGGTCAGAGTGAGGCCGCAGATGCCGTGGCCGCCGCGCTTGCGGCGGTCGGCCGGGCCGAGACGGCCTTGAGCGGCGGGCGTTATGCCGAGGCCGCGGCCCACTTCCGGCGGGCCCGCGAGATCGGCGGGACGGCATCCGACGAAACCGGCGCCCCCGACCTGGCCCAGCTGGAGATCCGAGAAATCGCGGCGACCGCCCGATTCGACCTCGACGCCGCTTTCGCGGCATTGGCATCGGCCCGGCATGCCGATTCCTGGCACGCCATCGAGTACGCGTGGCTCCGCGCCGACCTGCAACTCGGAGCCGGTCGCCTGAACGAGGCACGGCAGGACGCCGAGCAGGCGCTGCATCTGGCGGCCGACTTCGCCGACCACGCGTTCGTGGGCCGGGTGCGGGCGATCCTCGCCTTCGTCGCGCTGGCCCGCGGGTCGCTCGGCGAGGCGCGCAAGCAGATGGCGGAAGCGGCCCGGGCCGGCACCGAACTGCCGGTCCTGACCGGCCTCATCGACGACCAGGAGGGCGCCCCGGCGGCCCTTCAGTCACCCCGCGCCGCCGAGATGCCCTGGTGGGACGAGGTGCTCGCCCGGCACGCGGTGATCGCCCATCGGCGCGGCAACCTGGAACGATTGGCCGAAGTGGCCGAACGGCTGGACCGGCTGGCCGCCCGGCACCCGGGCGCCGCCGGGCCGGCGGGTGCCGCCGCCCTGGCCCACGGGCTGCTGAGCGGGCACCCGCAGCGGGCCGTCGACCTGCTCACGGCCGGTGGACGCGACCTGCTGCTCGCTCTGGCCGAGGAGGAGGCGGGCCGGGCCGGGCTGGTCACGGCCGACGGCCGGGCCGAGGCGGTCGGCAGCCTCGAACGGGCCCTCGCCCGCTATGAGGAGCTGGGCGCCGACGCGGGCGCGGCAAGTGTGCTGCACACCCTCCACCAGGTCGGCCTGCGCCGCCGGAGGCGGCCCCCGGCCCATCCGCGCCAGGAAACCGGATGGGCGGCACTGACCACAATGGAACGCAAGGTGGCGCGCCTCATCGCCGAAGGCCACTCGAACCGCTCCGCCGCCGCCGAGCTGACCCTCTCGCCCAACACGGTGGCCACGCACCTACGGGCGACCTACGCCAAGCTGGGCGTCAACTCCCGGATCCGCCTCGCCGCCGCGGTAAACCAGGTGGGCGTCACGAGCGCGGATTGACCGCGACCACCGCCGGCCGGCCGAACAAAGCCCGTCGCCACTTGACCGAGGACCTCCGTCCACCAGGCCGCTCATCTTTGCCCGGACCGGCCGGGAACACCCGATCCCGCTCGATTAGCATGGCCGCGTTCGGGGCGACGGTGGCGAGACGAGGCGACATGCGGTGGTTTCGGCGTAAACCGGCCGAGCAGCTCGTTCGACGGAACACGGACCGGCAGATGGCGATCATCGACGATGTCCGGCAGCGCTTCGGCATGCGTCAGGCGGGATCGTTCCACCAGCAGGCCGACGCGGTCGCCGAGGTGCTGACCGGCCCGGACGGCGTCGAGGCGGCGGCCGGCATCGTGGACGAGTTCGCCGAGTCGGCCCATCGGGAGGTCCAGGGACTGGCTGCCGCTCTCTCCCGCAGCGTCGGCTACCAGTTCGTCGTGGACCGCGGCAACTACCGCCCGCTGTGGCGGGACGCCCAGCCGGACCTGCGGTGGCCACTGTTCAGCCTGCCCTGCGGACTGTTTCCCTACATCCACGTCGCCGCGGCCGTCCGGGTGATCGGCGCCCACGCGAAGCAGGCGACCGACCGGGATCCGCTGCTGGCCCACCTGTTCGAGATTCTCGACCTGACCATCGTGGGCTGGGAGTTCGCCAACGTCCGGGTCGACACCGACGGCGTCGCGCTGGCCAGCGGGCTGATCACCACCGCGCGGAACCTGCGCATGGCGATGGGTAAGGAGCCGCCTCTCCCACCGCCCGTCCGGGAACTGATGCGCCGCAACAACACCATCGACGTCTACGACCCCAACGCGCCGCGCGTGGTCAGCAGCATCAACCCGGGCCGCGAACTGCGCGAGGTTCTGCTGGCCTGACCGGGCCGGCGTGCTGCCGGCTTACGGGGTTTGGAAGCCGTCCAGGGTGGCGTACTGCCCGGAGAGCTTGGTGACGACGATGGTGTGGCTGCCGGCGGCGAGCCCGGCGGCGGAGAACACCGCGACGTTGGTGTGCCGCTGGCCGTCGGCGGGCACGGTATTGACGGTCTGCTGGGTGCCGCCGTCGATGCGGACACCGATGTTGCCCTGGTCGGTGTACTGCTCGCCGAACACCTGGACGGTCGTGCCGGTGAAGGCCAGCGTCGCCGTCGATCCATTCGCCGTGGCGTAGCGGATGTCATCGAGGTAGTCGCCCAGGCCCCGGTTCGCCGCGTAGCTGAACCCGCTGTAGGTGATCGCCGGCTCGGTGTCGTTGAGCCGATTTCCGTTGGCCGGCGCCCCGACCGAGATCGTGCCGGACGGGGTCCCGGCCGGCACCGGCACGATCAGGAAGCCGCCGGACAGGTGCTGGACGCCATTGACCGGGGTGGTGCCGAGGTAGACCGGGGTGCTTGGGCTGAATCCCTCACCGCCGATGAGCACCTGCGTGGTCTGGCTGGTGGTCGGCGACGCGTAGTAGATCTTCGGCCCGGCCGCGACGGCCAGGGCCGAGAACGCCGGCCGTACGCCGGCCGCCGCCAACAGGTTGTCGGGGACGACGCCCGGCCCCGGCGTGGCCGAGATGACGGTGTTGCCGCTGGCATGGGTGTCGATCGGCGCCGCACAGGGGTAGGACTGGGTGCTGTTCGAGAAGTAGTTGCCGGTGATCCAGAAATGGCCGGTCGGGCTGCACCCGCCCTGCGAGGCCGAGCCCGCGCCGAACGCCACGTTGCCCTGCCAGTTGATCCACTCCGCGCCGGCGTCGTCGTAGTAGGTGAAGTTGGTGTTCGGGCTGCGGTAGGCGACGTTCCCGGTCACCTGCAACCCGTGGGCCAGCGTCTGGACCGGGTCGATGGTCGTGCCGTCGCCCTGGTAGACGTACCGGGCCTGATGGCCCTCCGCGTAGATCGCACCGCCGTCGCTGCGCACCGACAGGAAGTCGTGGAAGACGTTGTCGCTGATCGCGTTGTCCGCGTTGATGTTGGTCGAGTTCTGTGGCGTGCCGGCCTGATCGACGTGCCCCTGGATGACGCCGGCGGTGATACCGGTGTACGGAAGGTCGTACAGATCGTTGTGGGTGATCGTGGTGCCGCGGGAGAACAGCAGGGTGATGCCGCACGCGGACGAATAGTTCGTTCCGATGTGGTGGATGCTGTTGTCGGCCACGGTGGTGCCGGTCAGGATCTCGTTGGCCCCGATCGTGTCGCCGCTGACCTCCGAAGGATTCGGCGTGCAGTGCTGCTTGATCCCGGCGGACTCGGCCGGGTCGGTGGGCAGCGGGTCATAGGTGCAGCCGAGCAGGATGGCCGTCGACGCGATGTCGGTGAACTCGTTGCCCTGGATGAGCGTGTTCGCCGAGCCGTACATCACGCTCAGCCCGGCGCCGCCGAGCTCGGCGAACCGGTTCCCGGACAGCGTGACGTTGTTTGCCGCGCTGAACGCCACATTGGCCGGCGGCTGCGTCAGCGCACCCCACGGACATGTGCCGGCCGGCGACGAGAACGTACACAAGCCCTGGTTGTTCGCCTCGGTGATGCGCAGGTTGCTCTGCACGTCGGCGAATCCGGACGGACTGGACGGCCCGTTCCAGGTGGCGTACGAGAACTGCAGACCGCGGAAGGTCACGTCGTGCAGCGGAGTCCGCAGCGTCCCCGCCCCTCGGAGCAGGGACTCCAACCGGGGCAGCTCCACGTCGAGGGCGGTCATCTGCTGGCCGGCCGCGGGCTGGTAGTACAGGGTGTTCGCGGCCGGGTCCAGGAACCATTGCCCGGGGTGCAGCAGCACCCGCGCGTTCTCCAGCCGCGCCGGCTTCGTTCCGGTCGACATCGACGGCAGCCCGCCGCTGCCCTGGCTGAACGGTGCCCGCGCGGTCGTGTCGGTCCAGCACGGCTGGGTCATCGTCAACGTCTTCGCGGCGGCCGAGTAGCTCGCCACCCGGCACCTCGACTCGGTCCACGGCCCGTTCCCGCCCGGATAGTCGAACTCCACGCCCGCGACCTGGGCGGCGGTCAGCGCGCCGAACCACGCGGCGGCGGCGCTGTCACCGCCGATCGAATAGCCGGTCGACGTGCCGGTCCACGCCCCGGAGAACCCGAGCGCCGCCGGGCTCGCCATCGCGACCGGGGCCGCGGAACCGTTGACATAAAGCTGGCGGGTGGCGCTCCCCGCCGGCGCCGGGGCCGACCACACCCCCGACGTGCCGACCTGAGTCCACTCGGTGACCCGGGACGCCCCGGAGATCACCGGATGGGCGCCCGGAGCCGCCTGCCAGACCACCGGATGTCCGGCGCTCCCCGAATCCGCGGGCCCGAACGACCACGTGGCCGACAGGCGATAGGTCCCGTCCTGCATCAGCACCGTCACGTCGGCGCCGCTGGTGGCCGGGGCCAGCGACCGAACGGCGTTCTGCGCTCCGGCCGGCGAACACGGCGCGGCCTGGGTGCACGCCGAGCCACTGCCGGCGGGCGAGGCGTACAGGGTGATCGCCGTCGCGGCATCGGCCGCGGAAGCCGCGATCAACGAGCCCGCCGCGGCGAGGAGTGCTGCGGCGAGGGCACGGGCACTGTTCACGAGAACTCCCTGGGGACGGCGGGATTCATCGGAGGTGTTCTCAGTTTCATACTGGTATCAGACGGTCATCGCAAGGGAGGAGCCTCCAAACATCCCATCTTTCGTCAATCGGAGCCCCTGCTGATCAATGACATCGGCGTCCGCGGCGCAAGTCGAGCGTCACGCCAATCGCGGCCGTCAGCGAGCACGCCGGAGCCTGCCGGATCGAGGATCCCAGTAGGGTCCTGGCATGGGGATGTTTCAGGAGCCACAGCTGATCCTCTTCAGCGACGACGTCACCCGGATCACCCAGTTCTACGAGAAACTCGGATTCACCGAGGCCTTCCGGGTGCCCGCCGAGGGAGAACCGATCCACGTCGACCTGACCCTCGACGGCTACAAGATCGGCTTCTCCTCGGTGGACTCCACCCGCGACGACCACGGGCTCGACCCGGTCTCGGGCGTGCAGCACACCGCCGTCGTCCTCTGGACCTCCGACACCGCTGCCGCTTATGAGCACGTCGTCGCGCTGGGTTCACCGCCGATCAAGGGCCCGCACGTGTGGCTCGGGCGGCTGCTGATCGCGTGGACGGCGGACCCCGACGGGAATCCGATTCAAATCGTCCAGTCGCTCTAGGACAGGCCCGGGCCGCGATCTGGCGGCTGTGGGCCATCAAGCGCCAAGTCCGTCTCGCCGAGGACGGTGCCGACCAGATCCGCGACCACGGAGTGCAGAAAGGCCGTTCACCCGAAGGGGTAAACGGCCTTTGACCTGCACTTCTTTGTAGCGGGGACAGGATTTGAACCTGCGACCTCTGGGTTATGAGCCCAGCGAGCTACCGAGCTGCTCCACCCCGCGTCGGCTTCTTAAGCTTACCCTGCGCCCGGTGCCGCCTTCACCCGGGGGAGGGTGAGCCGGATCCGGGCACCCGGCGGAGGGGTGCGACGGCTCCCGGGCGAACGCGGCGAACCGGTGCCCAGCGCGACGACGCCGGCGATCGGCCGCGAGCGCCGGGTTGCCCTCGGCTCGACGAGCGCCGGGTTGCCTTCGGCTCGACGAGCGCCGGGTTGCCTTCGGCTCGACGAGCGCCGGGTTGCCTTCGGCTCGACGAGCGCCGGGTCGGCCTTCGGCCCCACGAGCGCCGGGTCGGCTTCGGCCCCACGGGCGCCGGTCGGCCTCGGCCCGACGTGGGGTGGGCCGGCGAAGAGCGGATGGTCAGGCCCAAAACGACAACGTTGTCATAACGAACGAGCAGGGCGAAGCCGAATCTCAAGATCGAAATGGATTGATCATTGACAGCGCTGTCAGTCCGAGCGCAGACTCCCCGGGAACGGAGTTGTTTCCAGCTCTTTACGAGAAGAGCACGAGATGAACGACGTACCCGAGGGAGCTGCCGGCGCCGGCCGGCCGACCGTGTACGACGTGGCCCGGGTCGCCGGAGTCTCGATCAAAACCGTGTCCCGGGTCGTCAACCAGTCGCCCGGCGTCTCCGCCAAGACCCGCCGCCTGGTCCTCGACGCCGTTCAGGATCTCGGCTACGTCGTGAACGCCGCCGCCCGCTCCCTGGTCACCGGCAGTTCGACCACGATCGGGGTGATCGTCGACTCGATTGCCGACCCGTTCTTCGCCTCGCTGGTCTCGGTCGTCGAGGTCGACGCGATGGCCGCCGGTTTCAGCACCCAGGTCGCCTCGACCTGGCGTGATCCGCTCCGCGAGCGGGAGCAGGTGCTCCGCATGGCCCGCGAGAACGTGCGCGGCCTGCTGGTCGCCCCGACCACGGGTGACCACGACTATTTCACGGCCGCCCTCGGCGACATCCCGGCCGTGCTGGTCGACCGCGGCTGGCCGGGCTCGGGCCTCGACCTCGTCGGCGTCGACGACCGGGGCGACACCCGGGCGGCGATCGAGCACCTGCTGGCGTACGGCCACCGCCGGATCGCCTTCCTCGGTGACTATTCCGAGCTGCCGACGACCCTGCACCGGCGCGAGGGCTACTCCGATGCGATGACGAAGGCCGGAGCCCCCGAGATCGTTCTGTCCGCCCTGAAGGACAGCGAAACCGCGGTCGCCGGGTTGCTGGGACGGGAGGACCCGCCGACCGCGATCTTCTCGTCGAACGCCCGCACCAGCCTCGGCGTGGTCCGGGCACTCCACCGGGCGGGCCGCGGCGCCGACGTGGCGCTGATCAGCTTCGGTGATTTCGAACTCTCCGACACGTTGCGACCCGGCGTGACCGTGGTCGACCACGACCCGGCCCGGATCGCGACGGTCGCCGTCGACCGCCTGCTCACCCGCATCCGCGGCACGCCGCTGACCCCGGCCGAGGTTCTTCTGCCGACCGAGCTTGTCCAACGTGGATCCGGAGAGTTGCAATGCGTCCAGTCCTGATGCCGCCGAACATCGTCGACCACTTCTACCGGGGCGGGGAGCGGATCGCCGCCTTCCGCGGGGTGCCGGCGCCGTCCGAGCGCAGCCCGGAGGAGTGGCTGGCGGCGACCGTGCACGTGGCCGGCCGGCCGGCTGACGGCCCGAGCCGGCTGGCCGACGGGTCGCTCTTCGGCGACCTGGTGGCGGCGGATCCCGCCGGGTGGACGGGCGCGCCGGACCGGGGGACCGACGTCGGGCTTCTGGTCAAACTCCTCGACGCCGGTCAGCGGCTCCCGGTGCATGTCCACCCGACGAGGCCGTTCGCCCGGGAACACCTGCATTCCTGCTACGGCAAGACCGAGGCCTGGCACATCCTCGAGGTGCGGGGCGACGATCCGTCGGTCTGGGTCGGGTTCCGCGCCGACGTCGATCCGGCCGAGCTGGCCAAGCGGGTCGACGCCCAGGATTCGGACTGGCTGCTCGACCACATGAACAAGATCTCGGTGCGGCCGGGCGACGGCGTCCTGGTGCCGGCCGGCGAGGCGCACGCCACCGGGGCCGGGGTCTTCCTGGTCGAAGTGCAGGAGCCGACCGACTTCTCGATCCTGCTCGAATGGTCGGTGACCACGGCCGGCCGCGAGGACTCGCATCTCGGGCTGGGCTTCGACACCGTGCTGGGCGCGGTCAACCATCGTGCGACCGGCCCGGAGGCGCTGGCCGCTCTCCGGCACCACGTGGATCCGGCGGCCACGAGCGGCCGGCTTCAACGCGGGCTTCCGGCGGCGGCTGACGCGTACTTCCGCTTTGATCTCGCCGCGCCGGCCGGCGCCGAGCCGATCACCGTTCCGCACGGCTTCGCCGTCGCGGTCGTCCTTTCCGGAACCGGGACCTTGGCCGGGCAGGCCATCGAAAAGGGCGAGATCTATGCGATTCCCGACGGGCTGGGGGACTGGTCCCTTCAGGGTTCCGTACGCGTGGCGCTGTGCCGCCCAGGCACCGACTGGCCTGAAATCTCCTAGAAGGGTGTGGAGGCAGAATGACAGCAGTTCTCAGAGCCGAGGGCCTGTACCGGTCGTTCGGCCACGTGATGGCGCTCGGCGGCGCCGATTTCGATATCGAGCTCGGTGAAGTCGTCGCTCTGATCGGCGACAACGGGGCCGGGAAGTCCACTCTGGTCAAGGCACTCTCCGGCAACCTGGCCCTCGACGCCGGCACGATCGAGTTCGAGGGCCGGCCGGTCGTGCTCGATTCGCCGGCCGAGGCGAGCCGGCTCGGCATCGAGGTGGTCCACCAGGATCTCGCCCTGGCGCCCCACCTCAACCCGGCCCAGAACATGTTCCTCGGCCGGGAGATTCCGGCCCGTGGCCTGCTCGGCCGGCTCGGCTTCATGGACAACAAGGCCATGCGGGACCAGACCCGGGAGGGTCTGGACGAGCTCGGCGGTACGGTCCGGGCGCTCAACGCCCCGGTCGGGTCGATGTCGGGCGGGCAGCGGCAGCAGATCGCGATCGCCCGGGCCATCGCCTGGGCCAGCAAGGTCGTCTTCCTCGACGAGCCGACCGCCGCGCTGGGTGTGGTACAGACCCGCAACGTCCTCGACTCGATCAAACGGGTGCGCGACCGTGGCATCGCGGTGGTGTTCATCTCGCACTCGATGCCCGAGGTGCTGGAGATCGCCGACCGCATCCAGGTGATGCGGCTCGGCAAGCGCGTCGCGACCTATCGCGGCAACGAGACCAACGTGGAGCAGCTGGTCGGCGCGATGACCGGGGCGCTCGACTTCAGTTCGGAGAGTGCGACATGAGCACCGAATTCGTCGACGAGTCGCCGTCCATCTGGCGGCGCCTCGGAGAAACCCAGGCGGTGTGGATCCTCGCCGTCCTGGTCGTGATCGTCGCCTTCTTCTCGATCGCCGGCGGCAACCGCTTCCTGTCCGGCGACAACTTCTCCCTGATCAGCCAGAACCTGGCCGTGCTGGCGGTGCTCGGCGTCGGCATGACGTTCGTGATCATCACCTCGGGCATCGACCTGTCGATCGGCTCGGTGCTGGTCTTCGCCTCGGTCATCTCGGCCAAGCTGATGGCGGCGATGGGCGGCGACGGCGCCGGGGTGGTGATCGTCGGGATCGTCTCGGCGATGGTCGCCGGCGCGGTCTGGGGCTGGCTCAACGGCTTCCTGATCTCGTACGCCAAGATCCCGGCCCTGATCGTCACGCTGGGCACGCTGTCGGCCGCGCTCGGGCTGGCGTACGTGCTGAGCAAGGGCGTCAACATCTCGGTCGACGCGACCTCGCTGACCGACTTCGGCATCTACACGAGGTTCATCGGCCTGCCCGCGCTACCCCTGCTGGCCCTGATCATCGTGATCATCGGCGGGGTCGCGCTGCACCGCACCCGCTTCGGCCGCCACACGTACGCCATCGGCAGCAACCAGGAGGCGGCCCGCCGGGTCGGCATCCGGGTCGACCGCCACCTCATGTACGTCTACCTGCTGACCGGCATTCTCGGCGGGATCGGCGCGGTGATGTACCTGGCCCAGTTCGGCACCACCACGATCGGCGGCCAGTCGCTCACCAACCTCAACGTCATCGCCGCCGTCGTGATCGGCGGCACCTCGATCTTCGGCGGCTACGGCTCGATGTTCGGCACGATCGTCGGCCTGTTCATCCCGGCCGTCCTGCAGTCCGGCTTCGTGATCATCGGCGTCGACCCGTTCTGGCAGGGCGTGGCGGTCGGCGCGGTGCTGATCGCCGCGGTCTACGTCGACCAGACCCGCCGCGCGGCGGCCCAGCGCGGCGCCCGCAGATCTTCTCGCCCCAAGGAAACACCTCGGGAGTCCCCTCGACAGATGGAAGGAAGTAAGCAGGTATGAACCGGCGCAACCTTCTCGGCATCGTTTCTCTCGGCAGCACGGTCGCGCTTGTCGCGGCCGGATGCTCCTCGACCAAACCCACCGACTCGAACGCGGGCGGCGGCGGCCAGGTCGTGGTCAGCGCCCCACCCTCCACCTCGGCCACGGCCGACGTCCCGCTGCCCGACAAGGCGAAGAAGCCCTACAAGATCACCTTCATTCAGGGCGTCGAGGGTGACCCGTTCTACATCACCATGCAGTGCGGCATCCAGGCCGAGGCGCAGAAGCTCGGCGTCACCGTCAACACCCAGGGCCCCCAGAAGTTCGACCCGGCCCTGCAGAAGCCGATCTTCGACTCGGCGGTCAACGCCAAACCCGACGCGATCCTCATCGCGCCGACGGACGTGAAGGCGATGCAGGCGCCGCTGGCCGCGGCGGCTGCGGCCGGTACGAAGATCGTGCTGGTCGACACCACGACCCAGGACCCGTCGTACGCGGTGTCGGCGATCGCCTCGGACAACATCGGCGGCGGCAAGGCGGCCTTCGACGCGATCAAGCAGCTGGCCCCGCAGGGCGGCAAGGTGCTGGCGATCTCGGTCGACCCCGGGGTGTCCACCACCGACGCCCGGGTCAAGGGCTTCTCCGACGCGGCCGCGGCGGACAGCAAATACAAGTACGTCGGCGTGCAGTACTCGCACAACGACCCGGCCACGGCGGCCCAGCTGGTCACCGCGGCCCTGCAGAAGGACCCCGACATCGTCGGCGTCTTCGCGGCCAACATCTTCTCCGCCCAGGGCTCGGCCACCGGCATCCAGCAGGCGGGCAAGAAGGGCAAGGTCAACGTGGTCGGCTTCGACGCCGGCCCCGACCAGGTGAAGGCGCTGCAGAACGGCACCGTGCAGGCGATCGTCGCGCAGCAGCCGGGCTACATCGGCACGGTCGGCCTCGGCGAGGCGGTGGCGGCACTCGACGGCGGCCAGATCACGAAGTCGGTGCAGACCGGCTTCTCGATCGTCACCGCGCAGAACATGAACGGTGACCAGAAGGACGCGCTCTACAAGTCCTCCTGCTGACGGTGGGCCGCCGCGGTCATCATGTGAGGTGTGCTGACCGCGGTGGCCTCCCGGTTCGGGCTGGGCGAGGTGATCGACTGCGCGCCGATCACCGAGGGCCTGATGAATCCGAACTGGCGCCTGACCACCACGGCCGGGGTGTTCGCGGTCAAGCAACTGCGTGACGCGGCCCCGGCCGCCGGTCGCCGGCAGCAGTGGCTGTTGCCGGTGCTCGCGGCCCGGGGCCTACCGGTGCCCGAGGTGGTGGGGGCCGAGGTCGACGGCCACTACTACCTGGTGGCCCGGTGGATGCCGGGCCGGCACCGGTTGGGCAGCGAGCTGAGCCCGGCCGCCTGCCGGGCCCTCGGCGACCTGGTCGGCCGGATCCACATCGGAGTGGCCGAGGCGATGCCAGGGGTGGAAGCCCGCCTGACCGCGGACGAGCCAAAAACAAAAGCCGGGCCGGCCGCGGCGGTGGCCGGGTTGGCGCCGTTGGCCGACCGGCCGCGGACGGTCGACGACGCTCGGGCCGATCTGGCGCGGCTCGGCCGGATCGCGGCGGCCGGGCGGGACGGCTTCGACCTCTTCGCCGGGGCAGAGATCGGGTGGCGGTTGCGGCTGCTCGACGAGATCGGCGACCTGAGACCGCCCGACGACCCCGACGTGCGGCCGGCCGGGTGGACGCACGGCGACCTCACCGACCTCAACCTGCTCTTCGACCGGGACACGGTCAGCGGGGTGCTCGACTGGGACCGGCTCGGGGTGCGGCCGTACGGTCGGGAGGTCGTGCGGACCGCGACCATCATGTTCGAGATCGGCGACCGGACGAGGGTCGCCGCCTTCGCCGAGGGTTACCGCCGCCGGTTCACCATCGGCGACGACGCGCTGGTCGACGCGGCGCACCGGCGCTGGTGGAGCCTCGCGACCGACACCTATTTTCTGCGCCGGCACTACGATCTCGGCGACCCGGCCTGCGACCACCTCCTGCGCCGCTCGTCGGAGGTGCTGCGCTGGTGGACCGTGCACCGCGACGAGTTCGACGCGGCTCTGCGGTCGGGGTAGGGCTTACGGCGTACGGGAAAGAGCGCGACGGCGTCAGCGCCGGCCGAACAGGCGGCGGTGCCGGACCGGCGAGATGCTCGTCGCCCGGCGGAAATGTGCCCGCAGGTTGGCCGGGGTACCCAGGCCGACCCGCCGGCCGATCTCCTCGACCGGCAGATCGGTGGTCTCCAGGAGCTCCTTGGTGCGGGCGATCCGCTGCTCGTGCAGCCAGGCGAGCGGGGTGCGCGACGTGCCGGCCTGGAACCGCCGGTGGAAGGTGCGCGGTGACATGTGGGCCCGGGCCGCCATCTGGGCCACCGTGATCGGCCGGTCGAGCGCCGAGAGCATCCACTGCTGGGCGGCGGCGAGCGCGTCGTCGGCCGGCGGAATCGGCGCTGCCTCGGCGAACTGGGCCTGGCCGCCGTCGCGGGGAGCCATCACGATCCGGCGGGCCACGTGGTTGGCGACCGACGGGCCGACGTCCTCGCGCAGCATGTGCAGGCAGAGGTCGACGCCCGAGGTGACCCCGCCCGACGTCAAGATCGTGTCCTGGGCGATGAAGAGCCGCGACGCGTCGACGGTCACGGCCGGGAACTGCCGGGCCAGTTCGCCGGCGAGCGACCAGTGGGTGGTGACCGTGCGGCCGTCGAGCAGGCCGGCCTGGGCCAGCGCGAACGCGCCCGAGCAGATCGAGACGAGCCGGCTGCCGCGCCCGGCCGCGGCCCGCAGCGCCCCGAGCGTCACGTCGTCGAGGCGGGTCGTCGCGGCACCGCCCCAGCCCGGGACCATGACCGTCTCGGCGGCGGGCAGCAGGCGCAGGTCGCCGTCGGGCACCAGGCTCGTGCCGCCGGCCATGCCGACCGGCGAGCCGTCGATCGTGGCGGTGCTGACCTGGTAGAACTCCGGCGCCTCGCGGGCGAAGAGGTGCATCGGGATGGCGAAGTCGAGCGGCAGAACCTGCTCGAGCAGCAGCACGACGAGGCGGTGACGGGCCATGGCGCGATGCTATCGGTCGGCGGCAGTACTGCCACTGTTCGCTGATCGGCCCACGGCCGACGATCGACGCATGCCTACAGATCGGGGCCCTTTGATGGGAAGATCGATGCGCTTCTCGAGCGCAACCGGACGTACGCGTCGACGCCCGCACGATTCGACGTGCCGTCGATCCCGTTCCATCCACGCACCGGGCTCTACGTGATCACCTGCATCGACCCGCGCGTCGACCCGGCGGCCTTCCTCGGACTGCGGCTGGGCGACGCGATCGTGCAGCGCGACATCGGCGGCCGGGTGACGCCCGCGGTCGCCCGGGACGTCGCCTACATCGCCCACCTGGTGCGCAGCAAGACGCCGGAGGGGCCGTGGTTCGAGGTGGCGATCGTGCACCACACCGATTGCGGCTCAGCCCTGCTGGCCGACGACGACCTGCGGAACGACTTCGCCGCGCGGATCGGCGCCTCCGAACGCGACCTGGCCGACACCGCGGTGCTCGACCCGGCGAGCACGGCCCGCACCGATGTGGAGCGGCTGCGCGCGGCGCCGGGGATCCCGGACGAGGTCGCGATCGCCGGCTACGTCTACGACCTGGCGACCGGCGTGGTCGCAGAGGCGCCCAGGGTCTCCTGACTCAACAGCTCGCGGCGCCGCCTTCCCCAGCCCTGGGTCTGCTCCACGACCAGGTCGTCGATGTCGCGTACGAGCTCGCGCTGACGTTCCGGCGTGCGCTCGGCCGGCGGCACCAGCCGATATTGCGTGAGCATGGCCGAGGCGCGCGACCACGCCTCGGAGTTGGCGAGCCAGTCGGCGTGCCAGTTGAAGACCCGCCGCATGCCGGCCAGGAAGGTGACCGTGGCGGCCACGACGGCGGTCGCCCAGGCCGGTGCGGACAGTGCGGCGAGGACAGTCGCCGCGCTTCCCAGCAGCAGCGATCCGCCCTCGAGAATGGTGTAGCGGTAGCGGTTGCGACGCATGTGGCGCAGGTAGTAGCCGGTCTGCGCGGCCGCGTGCACGAGGGCGCGGTCCTCCAGGTCGGCTTCGGTCATCCGTTGATCGAGCTCGGCCAGGTCGGGCCCGCGGCCCCCGCCACGCAATTTCATCGAGACAGTGTGCCGGTTCGATCAGCAGACGGTCACCCCGCTCCCGGCACCCCACTTGCAGGTGTCGACGGTCTTGCCCTTGGCGTCCCGGAGGATGGCGGTGTCGCCGCCGTCGTTCCAGATGTAGCCGGTACGGCCCCAGTAGCGGTGGGCACTGCTGTTGGTGCCCTTGCCGGTGTGCACGTAGACCGCGCCTTTGCTGCTGAGGCGGTAGGTCGACGTGAAGGTGTAGACGTGGTTGGTGGCGTCGCGGATGGTCCAGCTCCTGAGGTCCACCGTCGCCCCGGTGTTGTTGGTGACGAGGACCCACTCGGCGTTCAGGCTCTTCGCCCTGTATTGGATCTTGGTGAACTGGACGCTGCCGGTCGGTTTCGCCGGCGCGGAGGTTCCGGCCACGGTCAGGTTGCGGGCGGCCGAGTAACCGGCGAGCACGCCGTTCGACGGGTCGGCGCCGACGTACGCCCGGAAGGCGTGCGAGCCGGCCGGAACATTCCGGGCGGTCCCGTCGAACGTGCCGTCCGCGCCGATCTCGCCAGCCGCGATGGTCGTCCAACCGCCGCTCAGGTTGACCTGGACCTGCGCCGCCAGGGTCGGTTCGCCCGGGGAGGCCTCGACGTGGGCCGACACGGTGTTCGCGCTGGTCGACGTGAGGGTCAGGACCGGATTCTGCTGGATGCGGACGGTCAGCTTGTTGGACCGTACGCCCTCCGACTCGACCTGGAAGTAGAAGCCGGAGTCCAGAATCCGCTGCAACCGCCAGTGCCCACCCGAGTCGGCGGTGGCGGTCACCGGGCCGCCCCCGTTCGCCCAGTCGTCGGCCGGCTCCAGGTCGTCGAAGACGATCGCCGTCTCATACAACTGCACGGACGCACCCGGCGCGGCGGTCCCACTCAACTCGACCGGCCCGTAACCGATGCGGGCGTCGGGTCCGGCCAGCGTGGGCGCGGTAGCGGCAAAAGACGGCGAGCCCAGGGCGAGCGCCGCCGTGGCCCCGGCCGCAGCGGCCGCGGCAACCAGCTTCTTGATCATCCGGGCAGCCTAGGTTCTGCTGACTCTGCGTAGTGATGGCTGGTAGGGCTTGTTTTGATGACCGTCAGGACACCTCGGAGGCGGCCCTTCGGCGGTGGGTGCCGGCGCCGGGCGGCCGGTCGATCAGTTCGACGTTCTGCAGGGTCGGTTCGTCCAGTGGAACCCGATATCGGTAGGTGATCCCCTCGTCCCGAACGACGAAATCGTCGGCGTCGGGGCGGCGCCACGTGAGAATCATCTGGCCGTAGCGCTCGGCGAGCTTGACCAGCGCGGGAAAGTTGTCGACGTTGACGACCGGCTTCCCGGGCGGCGACGCCATCGGCTCCACGTGAACGAGCAACTGAGGGTAACGACGCTCGATCTCGGCGCGGGTGCGGACGACGGTGTTGCGACGAATGACGAAGAAGATGCCGAAGGCGCCCAAGGCCGCGATGATCAGCAGGAGCAACGCATAGGATCGGGCCTGGGCGGCGTTCATGACCGACCAGCTGAAGACCCTGAGCTCGCGAGCCACCGTGATGGTTGTGGCGTCGGCGGAACCGCCGGTCGTCAAGTTCGCGCCGTTGCCGAGCACCATCTGCATCGCGTCGATCTGGAGATTCAGCGGCGCCTGGAGGGTGCCCAGGCCGCTCGATTTCACGTGCGCATTCAGTTCGACGCTGACGGCGCCGGCCTTCGAGGCGCCGATCGCCTGCGACGCCGCATCGGAGCGGGCGGTCAGCGCGGCCAGATCCAGGGGAACGGTCGCCCGGTAGGACGTCCCGGTAAAGGCCGTGTCCTTCACCAGTTGCATCGAGGTGTGCCAGCCGGTTCCGTTCGTGAGCCGGGCGGTGAGACCGAACGTGCCCGCCGGCCCGGAGTAGGCGACATGAAGGTCGATCCGGCTGGCGAGCCGGCGGAAGATCGGGTCGGGGGAGGCCACGGTCGTGCCGTCGTAGGCGGCCGACCTCGGCACCTTCGCCGAATACGAGTAGGTCATCGACCGCTGCGGGCCGTGTGCGACCTTCCGGGTCTGGTAGGGGGGTTTCATCCAACCCAGCACACCGAGAACGAGCCCGATGACGGCCACGAGAGCCACGACGGCGGCCGCGGCCCGCAGGACGGGTGGCAGCCGCTTGATCAAATTCAGGATCGCGGCTGCGGCCGTCAACGAGCCTCCTTGGCGCGACATGGCCTTCACTTTCTTCTTGCGGCGGCCCCGAGGAACCTCGCGGCGGTTTCGAGCCACCGCGGTCCCGCTGCCGACGAACAAAAAGCCGATCATTCCCAGGCCGGTCGGGCCCAACAGCGGCTTCAGCCAGTAGCCGCCATTCGGCACGAGGAGGGCCGCGTGGCCGATCAGCTGGTCGCCGGCGGGTCTCAGCGGGTCGGTCGACTGGTTGTTGTCCCCCTTGAAGACGAACCCCGAACTGCTGTTGCCACCGATGATGC
This sequence comes from Actinoplanes sp. NPDC051411, assembly GCF_040682075.1. NCBI lineage: Bacteria > Bacillati > Actinomycetota > Actinomycetes > Micromonosporales > Micromonosporaceae > Actinoplanes > Actinoplanes sp. NPDC051411. Next base: position 32,373 of record NZ_JBFBAD010000035.1, read on the forward strand.
GGTGCAGCACCTTCTGCCCCGGGACGGAACCATGGTAAGCAACAATCTCGCCTATATGGTACGAATCGGCCTTGCGGACGAAGACCAGGTCGCCCTGGTAATAGACCGGATTCATGCTGACGCCGCTCGTGACGACATACGAGATCCGCTCGGTCATGAGCGCCCACGCGCCAATGGCCGCCATCACAAGGATGGCGGCCACGGTGAAAGCGCGGACATTTGCGCGGATGAGATCCCCTGGGTTGGCGCCTTACCTAGAGCCTGACACCCGGAAGCAGCCGCGGCGGTGGATTAGGCAACCGCGACGGTCAGCTTGGTCATGCCGGCGAAGTAGCCGGTCGGGCTACCGGCGTTGTCCGTCGCGGTGCAGACAACGCTGTTGGTGCTCGCCGCGCCGGCCGCTCCGGTCAGGATCGGGACCGAGCCGCTGCCCGTCGGAGTGGTGGTGCCGTCGTCGCACAGCCACTTGGTCGCGCCGGAAGCGCCGAAGCCGGTGCCGGTGGCCGACATCGTCAATGCTTTGCTGGCCGCGCCGGTGAGGGTGACCGTGAGGTAGTCGACCTGCGTCTTCGTGGTGTCGGTGTAGTGGTACACGATGGTGTCCACGTTCGCGCCGGTGATGTTCTGATCGATGGAGCCACCGACGAACTGGTTGGCGCTCGGCGTCATCGACAGGCCGGAGCCGGTCAGAGCGGTACTGCCGGCGGCGACGGCACCGGCGACGGCGACACCGCCGAGGAGCTGAAGCATGCTCATGCTGCGCATAGGATCGTTCTCCCTGTTCGGTAGCCATCGACCGGTCGGCCCCTGGCTGAAGCCCGGCTCCGCCGGGCTCGTACTTTGTTTCGGCGGCCTTCCGTGCCCGCCTCGGACAACTGATGAATCGGCCGAGAGGGTGATCCAGGTGAACGTTTGGCGGGGGTTTTCCTGGCAAATTCCTGTGGGCTCGACACACGCGTTACCCCGGGTCCGCCGCGGCCCCGTGAGCCCCGGCACGCCCACCCCGGACATCGACGACGAAGGCGTCTGAGAGAGTGGGTCAGGTGGGCGAACGGGTACTCGAAGCCGACTGCGCGAGCTGCGCCGGCCTCTGCTGTGTGGCTCCGGCCTTTGCTAAAACGTCAGACTTTGCCATCGACAAAGCGCCCGGCCGGCCCTGCCCCAACCTCGACGGAACGACGTGCACGATCCACGACCGGCTCGATGCCAAGGGTTTTCACGGCTGTGTCGTCTTCGACTGTTTCGGGGCCGGGCAGCGGATCACCCAGGAGACGTTCGGGGGCCGCAGTTGGCGGGAAGCGCCCGACATGCTGGCCCTGCTGCCGATCGTGCGGCAGCTGCACGAGCTGATGTGGTTGCTCACCGAGGCGCTCAAGCTCGACGAGGCGGCGGAGCTGCACCCGATGCTGCGCGACGCGCGGGAGGAGACCGACCGGCTGGCGGGGGGCGCGGCGGCCGCGGTGAAACGGCTCGATCTGGACGCGTACCGGAGGAAGATCAACCCTCTCCTGCAGCAGGCGAGCGAGCTGGCCCGGGCGAAGGCCCGGGCCAAGGGTCAGAAGGATCACCGGGGTGCCAACCTGATCGGGCGGCGGATGCGGGGAGCCGATCTTCGTGCGGCGAGCCTGCGCGGGGCGCTGCTCATCGGAGCCGATCTGCGGGGCGCTGACCTGCGGCGGGCCGATTTCACCGGGGCCGATCTGCGGGGCGCCGACCTGCGGGGGGCCGATCTGACCGGGGCGCTGTTCCTGACCGAGGCCCAGTTGCGCGCCGCTGTGGTGTGACGGAAGGCGTCAGCCGGTCCCGCCACCCCTAGGATGTGAGAATGGTTTGGCTGCTGACCGTTCTCGGCATCGTCGGTCTGCTGCTTTTCGACTACTTCTTCCATGTCCGGCGCGCGCACGTGCCGAGCATCGGCGAGGCGGCGCGGTGGACCGCGATCTACGTGTCGATCGCGATTCTGTTCGGGTTGGGTGTCGTGGTCTTCGGCGGCGGCGCGATGGGCACTCAATATTTCGCCGGCTACGTCACCGAGGAAGCCCTCTCGGTCGACAACCTGTTCGTGTTCCTGCTGCTGCTCAGCAGCTTCAAGGTGCCCCGCGCCGACCAGCAGAAGGTGCTGCTCGTCGGCATCGCGGTGTCGCTGATCGCGCGCACCGGGTTCATCCTGCTCGGCGCCGCGCTGATCGACTCGTTCGCCTGGGTGTTCTACCTGTTCGGGCTGATTCTGCTGGTCACCGCGGGCAACCTGCTGCGTCAGCAGGCGAGCGGCGAGGAGGAGAGCCCCGACAACATCATCATCCGGCTGGCCCGGCGGGTGCTGCGCACCTCCGACGTCTACGACGGCGACAAGCTCTTCACCCAGCAGGACGGCCGGCGCGTGATGACCCCGATGCTGCTGGTCATGGTGGCGATCGGCGGCACCGACATCCTGTTCGCGCTCGACTCGATCCCGGCGATCTTCGGCCTCACCCAGAACGTCTACCTGGTCTTCACCGCGACCGCGTTCTCCCTGCTCGGCCTGCGCCAGCTCTACTTCCTGATCGACGGGTTGCTCGACCGTCTGGTCTACCTCTCCTACGGCCTGGCCGCGATCCTGGCGCTGATCGGCGTCAAGCTGGTCCTGCACTCCATGCACGAAAACAACGTGCCGTTCCTCAACGGCGGCCACCCGATCCACGTCTTCGAGATCTCCACCGGGCTGTCCCTGACGATCATCGTGTCGGTGCTGCTCATCACCGTCGTGGTGTCGCTGCTGAGCGCGAAGGGCCGCGCCCAGATGTACACGGCGGCCGCCCGCCGGCACGCCCTGGAGTTCCTCGACATCGAGACCGACCCGGCCTACTGCGACGCGATCTTCCACCGCCTGCTGGTCGAGGAGGAGCACCTCAAGTCGCTGCCCGACCGCTACCGCGAGCAGGTGCGCTCGGAAGACGAGCTGATAGATCTCATCCACCGCGCCCACACGGTCCACGAGCGGCGGGTGGCCGAGGGCACGTGCTTCGCCGCCGGCGAGGCGGTCACGAAGGGCCGGGCCGGGCGACGGCGCCCGGTGGGCACGGCACCCCAGGTGGTGGCTGACGCCCGCGGGCGTACGCCGGAGAAGCGCGCACGCCCGTCTGAAGGCTGACCGGGTTCAGTCGTTGCGGTGACGCGTGCCCTGGTCGTCGCCGACCGGGCGCTGGCCGGTGGCGCGGGCCCGGGCCGAGTTCCCGGCGAAGCGGGCCGCCGTGCGCCGCGCCGACTCGGCCCGCTCGTCGGCCGGGAGACCGTGGTCGCCCTCGGCGAGGAACGACGACAGGTTGGTGGTCTGCGTCTCGTAGCGCTCGAGGGACTGCTCGGCGCCCGCGTTGGCCGAGACCAGGCTGGCCACCCGGGCGGCCAGGTCGGCGGCGCGTGAGGCCAGGTCGGTGTACTCCGGTTGGGGCGTGCGGGCGGGCGGCGCGGCCGGGAGCGGGTGCGGCGCCGGGAAGGGGTGGGGCGCGGGCACCGGTGCCGGCTGGTAGTCCGCGTAGGGATGCGGCTCGTCGTATCCGGCGTGCTGCTCGACGGCGTAGCCGCCCTGCTCGACCGGGTAACCGCCTTGCGCACCCGCGTGGCCGGCATGCTCGGCCGGGTAGCCGCCGTGCTCGCCCGGGTAGGCGCGCTGCAGGGTCCCGTCGTAACCGCCGGGCTCGGCCGGCTGACCATCCGGGCCGCCCGGGTAAGAGGCCGGCTCACCCACGTGAGCGGCCTGCTCACTTGCGTAGGCGCTCTGCTCACCTGCGTAGGCACTCTGCTCACCCACGTAGGCGCTCTGCTCACCCACGTAGGCGCTCTGCTCACCCACGTAGGCGATCTGGTCACCCGCGTGGGTGCTCTGGCTGCCCGCGTAGCCGCCTGGACCGCCCGCATAGGCGGCGTAAGCGTCAAAGCCGGGCTGCCCGCCGGACATGTGCTCGTCGAGGAACGGCTCCTGCTCCCAGCCCGCCGCGTCGACGACCGGCACCGAGGAGATCGACTCGACCTCGAGCGTCGGCCCGGTGACGCCGGTGCTGATCGGCCCCTCGACCGTCAACGAGCCGAGCAGCGAGACCGTCTGCCCCTCGCCGCCCTGGTAGTTGTTGAATTCCGGCCCGATCACCAGCCGCGACAGCATGCGGGCCTGCGGCGCCGCCAGCCCCAGTTCGCCCGAGTGCTCGACCCGGAACCGGGCGATCGACTGGCGCAGCATGTTGGCCAGCCGGTCGGCGTCGCCGACCGTCGCCAGGTCGCCGCCCGCGAACACGAGCGCCGGGAACGCGCCTGCGGGCCCGTTGCACACCAGCTGAATCTGGGTGACGGTGGCCGAGCGCCCGGTGTCGCGGTTGCCCGGCTGCACGCGCAGGTGCTGCGGCCACAGCCAGTGCAGTTCGCCGCCGGCCCGGCCCGCCGGGTCGACGAACACGACCCGGGTCTCGGTGACGGCGACGCCGGTCTCCTCGGGGAGGGTCCAGCGGGGAAGCGAGGCGGGCTCGCCGAACGCGTACTCGGCGACCGCGCAGCGCCCGGTCCAGAGGATGCGCTCGGTGCCGAGCGACTCCTGCAGGCTGCGGACCGGCTCGGGGCCCGAAGCGGACAGGAAGAACATGTCGGGCACGTCGCGCCATCTCCCCGGGTTGGCGGCCGAGTCCCAGATTCCCGGCCTGGTGTCGATTACAACCGTGCGTCATCGACGGGGACAAGTCGGCGCGGCGGAATCACACCGGATTTCCTGACTAGTACACGACAGGGCCGAATTACTTGAACGTTTGGGTTGATTCGGATCACCGTCGGTTACTGAACAGGCCCTCGGGCGGGTTCGGTGAGGCGACCGCGACACTGTCCGTGACGACCGCCGCTCCGGCCGCGAATCGGTCGAGGTCGGTCTCGAGCCGGCCCGGGAACCAGTCGCCGGCCGCCCGCCGGGACAGCTCGGCGATCGGCGGCGGGGTGCGGCCGGCCAGCACGACCAGGTTGCCGAATCGGCGCCCGCGCAGCACCGCCGCGTCGGCGACCAGGCACGCCTCGGGCAGCACCGAACGGATCGTGGCGACCTGGGCCCGGGCGTGTTTGAAGGGCGGCCCGTCGGCGATGTTGGCGATCAGCCGGCCGGCCGGGGCGAGCACCCGGGCGACGGATCGGATGAACTCGACCGAGGCGAGGTGGGCCGGGGTGCGGGCGCCGGCGAAGACGTCGAGGACGACCAGGTCGTATCCGGCCTCGCGCATGCCTTCGACGGCCGCTCGGGCGTCGTCGACGCGTACGCGGATAGCTGCCTTGGCCGGCAGCGGAAGCTGCCGTCGGACGAGTTCGACCAGCGGCCCGTCGATCTCGACCACCCGCTGGGCCGAGCCGGGCCGGGTGGCCGCGACGTAGCGGGGCAGGGTGAGCGCGCCGCCGCCCAGGTGGAGCACGCGCAGCGGTTCGCCGGGCGGAGCGCTCAGGTCGATCGCCGCGGCGATCCGGCGCACGTATTCGAACTCGAGATGGGTCGGGTCGGCCAGGTCGACGTGGGACTGCGGCGCGCCGTCGAGCAGCAGCGTGAAGGCGGTGGCGCGGTCGGGGTCGGGCACCAGTTCGGCCACGCCGGAGGCGACCGTCTCGATCATGCGTTCGGACCGCCTGCGCTGTGCCACCCGGTAAGTATGCCTGTACCAGTTTCGGGGATATTTTTCGCGAAACTCCCATATGGGCAGTTCAGGGCGGGTCACACTGACCACCGTGACGAGCAATGTGCTGGCGCACCTCATCGGCGAGCCGCCGCGCCGCGCCCTGGAACCACCACCGGCCGGCCAGATGCCCGCGATCCTGGCCGCCGCCCAGCAGGAGGCCGGCCCGCCGCTGCGGATCCGGCGGTACGAATCCGAGGACGGCCCGGCCTTCTGGCGCTGGGACTGCGCGCACTGCGGCGAGTACGGCGGAGGCCGTCACCACGCCGACGCGGTCACCCGCGCCATGCGGCACTGCGGCGAGCACCCGGGACACCGCTCGTCCCTGCTGCCCCCGACGCTGTGCCGCCAGCGCGACGTCTTCCTGCCCCTGCACCCGATGCTGTTCGCGGTCGACGACGACGCCGGCCCGGAGCCGTTGGCCGTCTAGGGCAGGCCTAGGCCTCCCCGGTCCGTTTCTGGGCCTCGTCGACGGCCTTGTCGATCTGTGACGAGTATTTGTGGTCGGTCTTCTTGTCGACCACGTCACCGACCTTGTCGAGGGCCTTGTCGACCTGCTCCTCGTGCTTGTCGATGAAGTCCTTGGCCTTGTCGAGGAAGCTCATCCCGCCACCTTTCGAGCGCTGAGCACCGCGGCCGTCCGGGCGATGCGGGGATCCTTGGCGATCTCCGCCAGGTCGGCCCGCAGCGGCAGGCGCCAGTTCGGATATTGGTCGGTCGTGCCGGGCAGGTTGGGCTGGTCGATCTCGCCGAGCACGTCGTACAGCGAGGCGGTGACGAACCGGCACGGCGTGCGGGCCAGGAACTCGTGCATCGCCAGGATGATCTCGTCGGTGCTGCTGTCGTCGGTGATCAGACCGTCCTTTCGCAGAAGCGCGAGCAGGGCGGCCCGATCCTTGTCGGCCGCCGCCGTCTCCTCCTCGACCGTCCCCGCGAGCTGACCCAGCCGGGCCCGCACCCGCACCTGCTCCCCGGTCAGGAACCCGGCCGCGGTCGGCAGGTCGTGGGTCGAGACGCTGGCCAGCGCGTTGCGGGGATAGTCGGCGGCGGCGATGAACGGCTGCCCCTCAGCCTCCCAGACCCGGGTGAACCAGAGAACCGCCGAACCGAGCATGTTCATCCGTTCCAGCGTCTCGGTCACGGCCTTCTGCACCGTGCCGAGGTCCTCGCCGATCACCACCGCGCCGGCCCGGGTCGCCTCCAGGGCCAGGATGCCGAGCATCGCCTCGGGGTCGTAGTGCACGTAGGTGCCCTCGGCCGGTCCCATGCCCGGCGGCACCCACCACAGCCGCCACAGGCCGGCCACGTGGTCGACCCGCAGACCGCCGGCCCGCTGGAAGATGCGCCGCAGCATGTCGCGGTAAGCCGCGTACCCGGTCTCGATCAGCTGGTCGGGACGCCAGGCGGCGAGCCCCCAGTCCTGCCCGAGCTGGTTGAACGCGTCCGGCGGGGCGCCGGTGTGCACGCCGGCGGCCAGCACGTCCTGCAGCAGCCAGCCGTCGGCCCCATTCGGGTCGATGCCGACGGCCAGGTCGTGGACGATGCCGACCGGCATGCCGGCCTCCCTCGCCGCCGCGTTCGCGGCGGCGAGCTGCTCGGTCAGCAGACGCTGCAGCCAGGCGTGGAAGGCCACCCGCTCACTCTCGTACGCCCGGACGGCCGCCGAGTCGGGGCGGCGGTAGTGCTCCGGCCACTCGGTCCAGTTCGGGCCGAACCGTTCGGCGAGCGCGCAGAACCGGGCGAAGTCGGCGAGTCCCGGGTCGGATTCCAGGTCGATCTCCCCGGCCAGCGGCCACAGCAGCTCGAGCGCCGCCCGTTTCGCCTGCCAGACCGCGCTGTAGTCGATCAAGTCGCCCGGTGAAGGCCGGAGCGCGTCGACCTGCTCGCGCAGGGCCGGATCGGCCCGCCGGTATTCCGGGGTGTCGGAGATTCGCAGGTAGAGCGGGTTGGCGAACCGCCGGCTGGACGGCGAATAGGGCGAGGCGGCCACCGGCAGCGTCGGCGTGATCGCGTGCAGCGGGTTGAGCAGGATCAGCCCCGGCGATCCGGCCGACGGCAGGAAGTCCTGCAGGTCGCCGAGGTCGCCCATGCCCCACGAGCGGTCCGAGTGCAGCGCGTACAGCTGGAGCATCCAGCCCCAGCTCGGCGGCGCCTCGGGCAGCGACTCGGGTACCACGATCAGCGTGCTCGCGCGGTCGCCGACCCGCAGCGTGTGATAGCCCAGCGGGAGATCGCCGGGAACCTCGGTGACCTCCCGCGAGGAACCGTCCTCGAGCGTGATCACTCCCGGGCCGGTCAGCGGCCGCCCCGAGCCTTCGCGCACCACCACGGTGCCGGGCTGGTCCTGCTCCCGCCGCTGGGCCAGCGCCGAGGCGATCGCCGCCGGGGAGGTGGCGTCCACGCCGAGCAGGCCCAGGACGGCGACCACCGACTCGGGCGCGACGTCCCTGCGCTCGCGGTGCCAGTCCTCGTACCAGGTGGCCACCCCGTTGGCCTCGGCCAATGCCACCAGATCGGCGTCCATCCGCACCCCTCTCACGTTGTCCCTGCTGCTCATACCCTGCCCGACGACGGGTCATCCTTGCTTGCCTGATTCAGGATGGAGTGATGTCCGCAGTGATGAAGTGGTGGTCGCGGGTTGCCGCGGCCGTGACCGGCCTGACGCTCACGCTGGTCGTCCCCGTGCATGCCTGGGCGGCGAGCAACGGCGTCGCCGACGTGGCGACCGAGGCGGTGCGCTACCGGCGGCGCCGCGGCGGGTTCGGGTTCGTGGGGCTCCTGGGCGGCCTGTGCTGCCTGTTCGTGGTGGCCGCGATCCTGCTCGTGATCCTGCTGGTGCGCCGGGGCCGCCGTCGCCCGGAGTAGGTTTTTCCGGCGAAACGCTCCACGGGCCCGGTCGTCGCCGCCCTAGCGTGGGAGTGTGCCGACCAAATTCGTGCTCGGCGGCGTGGCCGTGGTGCTCTGCGTGCCGCTCGCGGTCTCGGCCGCCGCCGCTCACGCCAGTGACGAGGTGCTGCTCTCGCGCGACCGCCCGGCGACCGCCTCGTCGGTGCTCGGCCCGCGGTGGGCGGCCGGCGACGCGACCGACGCGGCCGGCGACACCCGCTGGGCCAGTGCGGACGGGGCGGGCACGCAGTGGCTGCGCGTCGACCTGGGCGCCGTGCGTGCGGTCGACCGGGTGCGGCTGCGCTGGGAGAGCGCGTACGCCCGGACGTATCGGGTGCAGACCTCGGACGACGGCGCGAGCTGGACCACCCTGTTCACCACCCGGTCGGGCAACGGCGGCACCGACGACCTCGTGAGGCTCGACGGCCACGGGCGGTACCTGCGGGTGCTGGCCACCCAGCGCGGCCGGGCGACCGGCGGCTACTCGCTGTGGGATCTCCGGGTCTACGGGCCGGCCGGCTCGACCGCGAACGTGACCGAGAGCCTGCCCGGCGCCGCCGCAGGTCTAGAGAGCGCCGGCCTGGAGAGCGCGGGCCTGGAGAGCACCGGCAAGAAGGAGACCGCGCTCGAACTGGTCGCGAGCGCCGAGAACTCGACGCTGAACTGGCGCCGGGAGTTCGGCTACATCGAGGACATCCACGACGGGCGCGGCTACACCGGCGGGATCATCGGCTTCTGCTCCGGCACGTCGGACATGCTCGAGGTCGTCCAGGAGTACACCCGGCGCGAGCCGCGGAACGTGCTCGCGGCGTACCTCCCGGCCCTGCGCCGGGTGGACGGCTCGGACTCGCACGCCGGGCTCGATCCGGGGTTCCCGGTCGCCTGGAGGGCGGCGGCCACCGACCCGGTCTTCCAGAAGGTGCAGGAGGACGAGCGTGACCAGGTGTACTTCCAGCCGGCGGTGCGCCTGGCCGCGCAGGACGGGCTGCGGGCGCTCGGGCAGTTCGCCTACTACGACGCCGCGGTCATGCACGGTGTCTCGGGGCTGCGCGGGATCCGGGCCGCCGCGATGCGGAAGGCGCCGCTGCCGGCCCAGGGCGGCGACGAGATCACCTATCTGGGTGCGTTCCTGGACGCCCGGGTCGCCGCGATGCGCACCGAGGAGGCGCACAGCGATACCACCCGGGTCGACACCGCGCAGCGCCGGTTCCTCGCCGTGGGCAATCTCGACCTGATGACGCCGCTGTCCTGGAAGGTCTACGGCGACAGCTACCGGATCAGCCCTAGCTGACCTTCTGGAAGAGGTTGGGCACGGCCGGCGGCTTCCAGTCCGGCAGCGAGGTGTGCGCTTCCTTCACCTTGTACGTCGAGCCGCCGAAGGTGACCAGGTCACCGGCTTTGTAGTCGGTGAACGGCTTCCACGGCGCGGCCGCGGGGGCGGTCGTCCGACTCGGGGTCGGGGTGGGGGACGGGCTCACCGACGGCGACTCGCTGGGGGGCTCGGAGGGTAGCCGGCCGGGGCGGCCGAAGACCGAGACGTGCACGAAGTCGACGATCATGCGGACCGGGTCGGCGCCGTCGGTGGCCAGGTTGAGCACCAGCACGATGCCGTCGGGCGCGTTGTCGGGCAGCAGCCGCAGCGAGGGGTGCCCGTCGACCGACCACACGATCGCCTTGGGGGACCAGTCGATCGCGTACGTGTGGAAGCCGTCGCCGTCGGTCGGGTCGATGCCGCCGCGCAGCGTCTGGAGCCGGCCCGGGATGAGGCGCCCGTAGCGGTCGAGCACGCTGAACGCCCGCCACGCGCCGGTCTCGCGGCTGGCCTCGATGCGGGCCTCGGCGTGGCCGTACTTCTGGCCGAACGCCTGCCGGGTGCGCAGCAGCCGGGTGACCACGAGGTCGCCGTCGCCGTCCTGCACGCTGTTGCCGGGGTCGCCGTCGAGGCTCCACTTGGCGAGGTCGAGGGCGGAGCCCCGGGTGCCGGCGAAGTCGTCGGCGAAGGCCGGGTGGGAGACCGAGGCGGATGCGGCGTCGTTGCGCCCGGGCAGCCAGATCGAGGCGGCCAGTCCGGCGGTGGCGACGGCGAGTGCGGCCAGCGAGCGAGGCCGGATCGACCACTTCGATCCGCCCGTCCGATGACGTGCCTGGTGCACCGGGACCCCCTAGCTAATTCACAGCGAGGCACACCATTCACGAGAGCCGCTCACGTTGCAAGATCGGAGGGGCGCTCTTAAGGCTCTCTTAAGGAAGTGCGGCTGCTGACCCGGACCGTTGTCCCGCCGGCCCCGGTGACCAGCTCGAAGGTGTCGGTCAGCTCTTCGGCCAGCCAGAGGCCCCAGCCGCCGGGCTGATCGGCCGACGGTCGCACCGGCCCGTCGAGCGGCGCCGGGAGGCCCGGACCGTTGTCGGTGACTTCGCACACCACACGGTCGCCGGTGTGCAGCAGCGTGAGCCGGCCGCCGCCTCCGCCGTGCCGCACCGCGTTGGTGAGCAGCTCGTTGACCGCCACCACGAAGTCGTCCAGCCGGTCGGCGCCCAGTCCGGCCTCACCGGCCCGGGACGCGACGGCGTGCCGCAGCGCGGTGATCGTGCTGTGGTCGAACGCTTCGTGGAGGAGAACGTCATCGCCGATGCGTTCGACGGTAGGCGACCGCCGATCTTCCCGCAGAGCGGGGCCGCGTCCGGTTCCCCGCTGTGGGAGCCTCAAAGCATGGCGCAGGCCCCGCTCTGGCGAGCTATCGCGGTCTACCGCATCGCCGCGCTGGCCTACACCACGATCTTGATCATCCGCAATTTCGAGCACTACCAGCGGCCGATGCTGGCCTGGCCGGCCCTCGCGCTGATGGCCGCCTGGACCCTCACCACGACGTACGCCTACGCCTATCCGGCCCGCCGCCGGGCACCGCTGCTGATCGCCGACCAGCTGATCACCATGGCCGCGCTGGCGAGCAGCGTGTGGATCGTCGGCCGGCCCGCGCTCGAGCAGGGGCGGCCCACCCTCGCCGTCGCCTGGCACGTCGCTCCGGTGCTGGCCTGGGCGGTGTTCGCCGGGCGGCGGGGTGGCATCGCGGCGGCGGCCGCGATGGGAGCCACCGATCTGGTCGTGCGGGCGCACTACGACCAGGCGGCGTTCACGGGTTCGGTGCTGATGCTGCTGGCCGCGATCGCGGTCGGCTATCTGGTGCGGGTCGTCGAGTCCTCGCACCGGCGGCTGCAGCGGGCGATCGAGCTGGAGGCGTCGACCCGCGAACGCGAGCGCCTGGCCCGCGACATCCACGACTCGGTGCTGCAGGTGCTCGCGCTGGTCCGGCGGCGGGGCGCCGGCCTCGACGGCGAGGCGGGCGAGCTGGCCCGGCTGGCCGGCGAACAGGAGGCCGCGCTGCGCAACATGGTGGCGAGCCAGCCTCCCGCCCGGCCCGATCAGGCCGGCGAGGCCGACCTGATGGGCCTGCTTCGGCCGCGGGCGTCGGCCGAGGTCTCGGTGGCCGGCCCGGCCGATCCCGTACGCCTTCCCGAGCGCACGGCCCACGAACTCGCGGCCGCGGTCGCCGCCGCCCTCGACAACGTGACCCGGCACTGCCCGCCCGGCACGAAGGCCTACGTGCTGGTCGAGCAGGAACCGGGCGCGGTCACCGTGACCGTGCGGGACGACGGCGACGGCATCCCGGCCGAACGCCTCGAGCAGGCCGCGTCCCAGGGCCGGCTCGGCGTCGCCCAGTCGATCCGCGGCCGGGTCGCCGCGCTCGGCGGCCGGGTTCACATCACGTCGCCGCCGGGCGCCGGGGCCGAAGTCGAGATGGTGGTGCCGATATCGTGACTGCCGTGACGACTCCCGTACGCGTGATGGTGGTCGACGACCACCCGATGTGGCGCGAGGGCGTGAGCCGTGACCTCGCCGCGGCCGGCTACGCCGTGGTCGCCAGTGTCGGCGAGGGCCGGCAGGCCGTCCGCATCGCCGCGGCGGCCCGCCCCGACGTGGTCGTGCTCGACCTCCAGCTGCCCGACGTCTCCGGCGTCGAGGTGATCAACGGGCTGCGCGAGGCCCTCGGCGAGATCCGCATCCTCATGCTCTCGGCCAGCGGCGAACAGCGCGACGTGCTCGACGCGGTGAAGGCGGGCGCCACCGGCTACCTGCTCAAGTCGGCCGGCCTGACCGAGTTCCTCGACGCGGTGGCCCGCACCGCGGCCGGCGACACCGTCTTCACGCCGGGCCTGGCCGGGCTGGTGCTGGGCGAGTTCCGCCGGCTGGCGGTCGAGCCGTCCGGGTCCGACGCGATCACGCCGAAGCTGACCGAGCGCGAGACCGAGGTGCTGCGCCTGGTCGCCAAGGGGCTGTCCTACCGGCAGATCGCCGAGCGGCTGGTGCTGAGCCACCGCACGGTGCAAAACCACGTGCAGAACACGCTCGGCAAGCTCCAACTGCACAACCGGGTCGAGCTCACCCGCTACGCGATCGAGCAGGGCCTCGACGACTAGCCCGGGCCGCATCCGGACTGGCTAGTCCGGGGCCGCGACGAGCGAGCGGGCCAGCGGCACCTGTTCCTCGTCGTCGAGGTCGTCGTCGTAGAGGGATCGCTCGGCGAGCGGGTCCCAGCTCGGACTGGCACCCCACGCGTCGGCGTCGAATGCCGGGGGAGTGTCGTCGTCCATAATCGGAAATTACCTCATATTTTGGCGGTCATCCCCATCATCGCCGTCCTTGCCCGGGCCCAGCAGCGCCCACACGACCTTCCCGTGGGCCAGCGGGAGGCTGCCCCACCGGGTCGCCACCGTGTCGATCAGCAACGTGCCGCGCCCGCCGTACGCGGTCGGCGCCGGTGCCCCGGTGAACGACGGCACCCGGGGCGACTCGTCCCGCACCGCGACGGCCAGGCCGCCGTTGCGTACGGCCAGCAGCACGACCATCGACGTCCGCGCGTGGGCGACCACGTTGTTGACCATCTCGGTGACCACGATGCAGGCCGACCCGGCCAGGTCGGAGCGGTCCCACCGCTCGCACGCCTCGGTGATCGTCTCGCGTGAACGGCGCGCCGCGCCCACCGCCGGCTCCAGCGTCAGCGCCAGCCGGTCGTCGCGGTTCGGGTCGCCGAGCGAGTCGAGCGCCGCGGACGGGCTCGGCCAGACCGGCCAGCCGGTGTCCCGCCAGCGGCCGGCGTCGTGCGGGTCGGACAGGGCGAGCCGGGCCGCGGGCCAGTCGGCGGTCTCCTCGCGCAGGTCGCGGAGCGTCCCGGCGGCCGCCGGGTCGGCCAGGTCGAGGTCGGCGACGTCGACGACGACCGCCTCGGGCTGGCCGGCGAGCACGTCGAGCAGTGCCGACCGCGTTTCGGCCGCTGTGTCCGCACTGAGCACCCCGGCCAGTCGGACCAGCGGAAATGCCTGATCGGTGGCGACCCGGTGCCGTACCTCGCTGGGCATGATCGCTCCATTGTGCATAACGCGTCCCCCGTTCGCATTTCGGCGAGGCGAGAGCCGGGGCCTGGCATTCTCACGCCGCTGTCTGCCCAGGAGAGGCCCTAATCGGGACATAAGCGCATGGCGAGCATTGCCTGGATGTACCCCGAACGGGCGTTCCCATGCCTGGGAAGCGGCGAGTGGCTCAGCGGCCGGTCGTCGCGGTGCGCAGGCGCGGGCCGGGGTGCCGGGCGGGCGTGGTCGCGTGGTGGTGCTGCGGTTCCGCATAGCGGGTCAGGCCGATCACCGCGCCGAGCGTGACAACGAAGCCGAGCGCGGCCAGCCAGCCGAGTCCCGGCTCGATGCGGTCGCCGAGCACCAGCAGGCCGACGATCGCGGCCGGCACCGCGCCGGCGGCGTCCATCGCGGCGACCGCGGCGGTCGTCGAGCCGCGCTGCATGGCCAAGCCGAGCAGCAGCTGACCGACCAGCGAGTGCACGAGCACCAGATAGAGCAGCGGGTTGGTGAGGAAGCCGGCGACGGTGTGGGCGTTGGTCAGCGGCCGGGCGGCGATCGCGGCGGCCGAGAAGTCGATGCCGGCCAGCGAGCCGAGCACGACCGAGCCGAGCGCGCCGTGCAGGCGTACGGAAAAATAGCCCAGCCCGGCGATCACCAGGACCGACACGGCGAGCGCGACCACCATCCCGGGCCCGATCCGGCGCGAATGCGCCGGTTGAGCCGACAGCACCAGGGCGCAGATGCCGGCCAGCAGCAGGCCCAGCAGCGCCAGCTCGGCCGTGGGCAGGCTCCACTTCAGCACGACCACGCCGAGCAGCACGGTGACGCCGAGCCCGGCGGCGACGCTGGCCTGCACCAGGAACAGCGGAAGGTCGCGACGGGCCAGAAAGGCGAGGATGAACCCGAGCGTCTGGAAGCCGATGCCGGCCAGGTAGCACCGCTGGCCGGCCAGGCGCAACAGCAGGCCGGGGTCGAAGGTGTGGTGCATCGTGGTGCGGGTCGCGGCCCGCGACTGGAGCAGGTTGGCGACCCCGTACGCCATGATCATGGCGGCGAGGAAGATCCAGCCGGATGACACCACGAGACGCACGATAGACCTGTCAGCGGGTGAGCGCGGTCAGGACCGTCTCGTGCAGCAGACCGTTCGTCGCGATCGAGGACGTCTTGTCACCGGCCGGTCGCCCACCGAGATCGGTGATCTTGCCGCCCGCCTCCTGGATGATCGGGATGAGCGCGGCCACGTCCCACAACGACAGCTCGGCCTCGATCATCACGTCGAGCGCGCCCTCGGCGAGCAGCATGTAGCCGTAGAAGTCCCCGTAGGCCCGGCTGCGCCAGGCGGCCAGCGACAGGTCGACGACCGCCTGGGTCTTCCCGAGCTCGGCCCACCCGGTCAGGCTCGAATAGCAGAAGCTCGCGTCGGCCAGCCGCCGAACCCCGGAGACCCCGATGCGGCTCGCCGCGTGCTGATGCTTTCCGGCGTACGCCCCGAGCCCGGTCGCGCCCCACCACCGCCGGCCGAGGGCGGGCGCCGAGACCAGTCCCGCGACCGGGGTGTCCCCCTCGAGCAGGGCGATCAGCGTGCCCCAGATCGGCACCCCGCGGACGAAGTTCTTCGTGCCGTCGATCGGGTCGATCACCCAGTGCCGGCTGCCCGGCCCGGCCGCCGCCTCGGACCGCCCGAACTCCTCGCCGAGCACCGAATCGCGGGGCCGGGCCCGCGCGAGGGTCGCCCGTATCGCCTGCTCGACGGCCGTGTCGGCATCGGAGACCGGGGTGAGGTCAGGCTTGGACTGGACCTTCAGATCGCCGGCCCGGAACCGGGCCATCGAGATCGAGTCGGCCGTGTCGGCGAGCAGATGGGCAAGGGCGAGATCGTCCGAGTAGCCAGCCATGCCCGCACGCTAGCGGATCGAAGGTGTCAGCCCGGTGTCGGCGGGGCCACCAGCTCGTCGCCGTCCTCGGTGTTGCCGCGGACGTCCAGCTCACCGGCCCGGGAGGCGAGCAGGCGGCGGTAGGAGGCCAGTCGGCGCGGGTCGGCATGGCCCGCCGCGACCCACGCGTCGAGGCGGCAGTCGGCGTCGTTCCCGGCGTGCCCGCAGTTGGGCTGGTCCTCCAGCGTGCCCTCGACCAGGTCGGGGAAGCCGTGCAGCAGGCTCTCGGCGCTCACGTGGGCCAGCCCGAAGCTGCGGATGCCCGGGGTGTCGATGATCCAGCCCGGGTCCTTACGGGATCGGCCGACCGGAGGCAGCCGGAGCGCGACCGCGCTGGTCGAGGTGTGCCGGCCCTTGCCGATCGCGCTGACCACGCCGACCGCCCGCAGCGCGTCCGGGACCAGGCGGTTGACCAGCGTGGACTTGCCGACGCCGGAGTGGCCGACGAGCACCGAGATCTGACCGGCCAGGCGCTCGCGCAGCTCGGTGAGGTCGCTGTCCGGCTTGATCAGCACGTAGGGCAGGTCGAGCTCGGCGTAGTAGCCGATCACCGTCTCGGGGCCGGCCAGGTCGGCCTTGGTCAGGCAGAGCAGCGGCTCGATGTCGGCGTCGTACGCCGCGACCAGGCACCGGTCGATGAAGCCGGTGCGGGGCGGCGGGTCGGCCAGCGCGCTGACGATCACCAGCTGGTCGGCGTTGGCGACCACGACCCGTTCGAGCCGGCCCTCGGGTGTCGTGTCGTCGTCGTCGGCCGTGCGGCGCAGCACCGAGGTGCGCTCGGCGATCCGGACGATGCGGGCCAGCGCGCCGTCGTCGCCCGAGACGTCGCCGACCAGGGCCACCCGGTCACCGACCACGACCGACTTACGGCCGAGCTCGCGGGCGCGCATCGCGGTGATGAGCGTGCTGTCGGGGGTGCCGTCGGCGAGCACGCAGCCGTACCGGCCACGGTCGACCGCGATCACCAGGGCCTCGATGGCGTCGTCGTGCTTGGGCCGGGTCCGGGTGCGTGGGCGCGACGAACGGCCCGGCCGGATCCGTACGTCGTCTTCGTCGTACTCCCGCTTGCGACCTGGCAGCGCCCGCTCCTCGCTTCTCGCTTTCCCTTGTACACGCTACGTCGTGCCCCGCGGGACCGCTTGGCAGGGCGTACCGTTGCCAACCATGTGCGGCCGGTACGCGACGACCCGAAACGACGCCGACCTCAGTCTCCTGTTCGACGCCGTGAGCGTCGCCGAGACCCCGGGGCCGAGTTGGAACGTCGCGCCCACCGACCCGGTCCCGGTCGTCCGCGTGTCGCGGAGCCGCGCCGCCCGGGTGGTCGACTCGGCCCGCTGGGGCCTGGTGCCGCCGTGGGCGACCGATCCGCGCGCCGGCGCCCGCATGATCAACGCCCGGTCGGAGACCGTCGCGACCTCGCCGGCCTTCGCGCCGTCCTTCGCCAAGCGCCGCTGCCTGATCCCGGCCGACGGCTGGTTCGAGTGGGTGCGTGACGGCAAGCAGCGGCAGGCCTTCTATATGAGCCCGCTCGACGGCCGCCCGCTGGCTTTCGGCGGCCTTTGGTCCGTCTGGGGCCCCGATTCCCTGCTGACCTGCACGATCATCACGACCGCGGCGGCCGGTGGCCTGGCCCGGGTGCACGACCGCATGCCGCTGATCCTGCCCGGCGAGCGGTGGGACGACTGGCTGGCCGGCGGCGGCGATCCGGCCGCGCGGCTGCGGCCGATGACCGGGTCCGAGCTCGAGGCGATCGACGTGCGGGCGGTCCGCCCCGATGTCGGCAACGTCCGCAACAACGGGCCGCACCTGCTCGAGCCGCCGGTCGAGCGAGTTTCCGAAACTCTTTTCTAATGCATAGTTTTGTCTGGCTATGAGCGCGTTCTGAACAAGCAACTTTATTTCTAGATTGATAAGCCCCTTGTTCTGATCTTGTACCGTGCGATACAAACCAGCGCCGGAGTGGTGCCGGTCCTGCACGGTGCGGACGGGCTACCACGCGCAACACCGGTCCCACGGGGGAGGTGGGCTGATGACACGTGCTCGCATGCCGCGTCCACATGAGGTAGCCATCGCGCGCTCGGACTCGCGTCTGCTTGCAGCAATCGAGGAACGCCGGAGTGACGAAGCCTGGCGGACCCGCGGCGCCTGCCGCAGCGTCGACCCGGAGACGTTCTTCCCGGCTCCCAACGAGCCGTCCGAGGGCGCGGTCGCGCTCTGCGGCACCTGCGACGTCAAAGGGCCGTGCCTGGTCTGGGCGCTGCAGGTGGGCGACTGTCACGGGGTCTGGGGCGGCACGACGCCCCGCGAGCGGCGAGCCATGCTCGTGGCCTGGCGCGAACGCGTCAAGCCGGACGGCGAGGCGGTCGACGACGACCCGGACGAGGAAGAACGCCGTCTACTGACACTGATGCCGATGACGCGCTGATTACATAGGGGCTGTGACTGAGTTCGACGGGCCGGGCCCCGATCAAGAGATAGCGACACCGCGCGGGCCGGCGTGGATCCGGGTCGCGGATCCCGCCGGCCCCGCCGTCAGCGTGCTGGTCGTCGGCCACGGTGCGGGCGGAGGCGTCGACGCCCCCGACATCCTCGCGCTGCGCGATGCGGCGACACCTTCCGGCGTACGCGTCGTGCTCGCGACCCAGCCCTACCGCGTCGCCGGCCGCAAGGCCCCCGCCCCGGCCGCGCAACTCGACGAGGCGTGGACGGCGATCGTCGGTCACCTCGGCGTACGCGATCGGCCTTTGATCGTCGGAGGCCGGTCGAGCGGAGCGCGGGTCGCGTGCCGCACCGCGACCGCCCTCGGCGCCGCGGGGGTTCTCTGCCTGGCCTTCCCGCTGCACCCACCGGGCCGCCCGGAGAAGAGCCGGGCCGGCGAGTTGCCCGACGACGTGCCGACGCTGGTCCTCAACGGCGACCGTGATCCTTTCGGCGTGCCGTCGCCCGGCCCGCGGCGTGAGGTGGCCGTTCGGCCCGGCGCGACGCACGACCTGCGAAAAGACGTGAAAGGTACGGCCGAGCTGGCCGTGGCGTGGCTGCGGAGGCACGGCTGGGCGACCTGATCGGAATGCAACTTGCGCGTTCGCGGTTACACCACCCGGAGAGTTTTTGTCCCTCGGAAGGGGTTGGTGTGGTGCGAGCCGGAACCGAGTTCGTCGAACGCGACGGCCGGAGGGTGGCCCAGGTGCGTGACCTGTTGAGCGCCCCCGAGTGGCCCGCGGTACAGCCCGAACCCGCCATCCCATCGGTGAGTGTCAGCACACCCGCGGTTTTCGACGCGACGACTGGGGCACTACCCGTATCCTCGGCGGGTCGGTCGAGGGGAGAACACAGGGTGGCGCAGACAGAACGGACGGAGGAACGCCGAGCGCGTTTCGAACGCGACGCGTTGCCGTTCGTGGATCAGTTGTATGCGGCGGGTCTGCGCATGACGCGTAACCCGGCCGACGCCGAAGATCTGGTGCAGGAGACGTTCCTGAAGGCGTACTCCGCGTTTCACCAGTTCGAAGAGGGGACGAACCTCAAGGCGTGGCTCTACCGCATCCTGACGAACACGTACATCAACTCGTACCGCAAGAAGCAGCGCCAGCCCGTCCAGGCGCCCACCGAGGAGATCACCGACTGGCAGCTGGCCTCGTCGGAGTCGCACACCTCGGTCGGCCTGCGCTCGGCCGAGACCGAGGCGCTCGACCGGCTGCCCGACAGCGACATCAAGGAAGCCCTGCAGTCGCTGCCGGAAGACTTCCGCCTCGCGGTCTATCTCGCTGATGTCGAGGGCTTCTCCTACAAGGAGATCGCCGACATCATGGGCACGCCCATCGGCACCGTCATGTCGCGCCTGCACCGGGGGCGGCGCAACCTTCGCAAGCTGCTCGAGCAGTACGCCGCCGACCGCGGGATCACCCGCACCGCGTCGGAACCGCAGGAGGCCTGAAAAAGTGGGAACCAACGGCGACGAACACGAACACGACACCGATTGCAGCGTCGTGATCAGCGAGGTCTACCTCTACCTCGACCTCGAGTGCAGCGAGGACCGGCGAGCGCTGATCAAGAAGCACCTGGACGACTGCTCCGGCTGCCTCGAGGAGTACGGCATCGAGCACGAGGTGAAGGCGCTGGTCGCCCGCTGCTGCGGTGACGAGACCGCGCCGCTCGAACTGCGCGAGCGCCTGCGGGTCAAGCTCGACCAGCTCGAGGTGCAGGTGGAAACCCGCGAATACCTGCCCTGATCTGGTGAACACGAAGCCCCGGCCGCCCATGGCAGCCGGGGCTTTCGTATGTGTGCCCTCAGCTGTTGGGGCGCTTGCCGTGGTTGGCGGCGCTCTTCTTGCGGGCCTTCTTCTTGCGCGACTTCTTCGCCATGTCGTGAGCTCCTGTTCCTGACACGTTTCCGAACGCCGATGGTAGACGGCCGGGCGCGACTCACCCGCGACGGATCCATGATTTGATGGCGTCGACCGACGAGCGGTGACTCAAGGAGGCGTCCGGGATGTCCGACGAAATCCGGGCCGAGATGGTGGCCAATGTGTGGAAGGTCGTGGCCTCGACCGGCGACACGGTGGCCGAGGGCGACACCCTGGTGATCCTCGAGTCGATGAAGATGGAGATCCCGGTGGTGGCCGAGACCGACGGCACGGTCTCCCAGCTCGCGGTCAACGAGGGCGACGTCGTCCAGGAGGGCGACCTGATCGCCGTCATCGACGCCTGAGCCCGCGGCGCGGGCCTTCCCCGGGGCTCTCTGCCGCGCCCGCGGCACGGCTTCTCGCCGCGCTCTTTTCCGTACGCCGTGAGCCTTTCCGTACGCCGTGAGCCCTGCGCGTCGCGTGCCGCGCTTAATCGCGCCGCCAGCGCAGGAGCAGCCGGGTGCGGGTGCGGCCGCGCTGGCGCGGGATGGCCGGGATCCGGGTCATGGCGAGGGCGGCCGCGCGCGTCTCCGGGCCGAGGCCGGGGGTCGCCAGCGCCAGTTCGGCCACCGAGCGGGCGCCGGGGCGGGAAGCGACCTCGGCCAGCCGGCCGGTGACCACCTCGGCGACGTCGTCGCGGGCGGCCGGGTCGATCCAGGCCGAGACGATCAGGGCGAACAGCGCGGCCTCGGTCACCCGGTCGAGGCCGCCGGCGAGCAGGTCGAGCAGCAGGCGCCGGCGGGTCGACTCGAGCCAGGGCTCGTCGACGCCGTGGTGGAGCAGGCCGAGGCAGGCCCAGATCTCGGCCGCCGCCACGTCGGCCGGCGGGTGGGCGAGCAGCGACAGCAGATCGAGCGGCTGCAGCAGCATCAGGTGCACGGCCGCGTCGTAGGCCGCCGGCGGATGGCCCCAGCTCAGGGTCGCCACGCGGCGCAAACGGCGTACGGCGTCGGGTGAGGGATCGCCGGCCGTGGCCGGCGGCACCGAGCCTCGCGGCAGGGGCGCCGCCGCGGGGGCCCCGCCGAGCCAGGGGATGTCGCGGCAGCAGTCGGCGAGATCGGTGTGCTCGTGCGACTCGTCGGGGTGGTCGCGGATGAAGTCGGCCAGCTCGACCAGGTGGCCGATGTCGCCATCGGACTTGAAGCGCAGGCGGGCCCCGGTGTGCACGACGCAGTCGTAGTCGGGGTCGCGGGTCAGCGCGCGGTCGACCCAGGCCAGGGCGTCGTCGAGCCGGCCGTGGTCGGCCAGGGTGCCCGCGATGTCGGCATAGACCGAGAGGTCGTCGGGGTCGTGCGCGACGGCCCGGCGCAGGGCGGCCAGCGCCTCGGGCAGGCGGCCGGCGCTGCGGAACGCATAGCCCAGCCAGATCTCGGCCAGCTTGGTCGGCCGGGCCCGCGCGCCGCGCGCCGCCCACTCGACGGCGAGCGCGGTCTCGCCCAGCCGGCGGGCCAGGGCGGAGCCGGCGCCGAGCAGCATCGCGTGCTCGGGGTGGGCGGCGATCGCGTGGCGCACGACGGTGAGATAGGGCTGCAGCGCGGTGATCACCGGCGCGGGTGCCGGGTCGCCGACCGAGGTGCACAGCCGCATCACGACGTGGACCAGCACGCCGGGCTCGATGCGCACGCCGAGCGCGGGCTCGCCGACCCAGGGCACGCCGGCCCAGTCGGCGGCCGGTGAGTGGCCGCTGGCCGCGGCGAGCAGCGGCAGGCCGTCTTCCGGCCGGCCGGCGGCGGCCAGCAGGTGGGCCCGGGCGACCAGGCGGCCGACCGACGAGTGCTGGGCGAGCGGGAAGAGCTCGAGGCCGCCGTCGGCGCGGGCGGCGAGGCGGCTGAGCAGCTCGTGGGTTTCCGGCAGGGTGGGTGCGTGGGCGAGTGCTCCGGCCAGGTGATCTGCGGCATGCTGCAGCTCTCCGCTGAGCAGGGCTGATCTTGCCTGCTCAAGCGCGCGGTCGGCGGCGCGGCGTGCTTCCACGAGGGAGAACAGTAGGGGAAAAAGACCACTTCTGTCAGTACCGGCTGGATGCGCAGTAGTGCGCGAAACCTTGCTTCTATAAACTGTTTCTTGCAAGACTGCGCACGGATTGCGCGGACAACAGGTCAACTGGGGAGGAAGAAGTGACGCAGCGAGGTCAGGGAATGGCGGCGGACATCGCGGAACAACCGGGCGGATTCGCCCGGCTGCTCGCGCCCGCCAGCAGCACCGCGATCGCCGAGGTGGCGGCCGAGGTCGCCCGGCGCAAGCCCCGCAACGTCCTCTTCGTGGCGCGCGGCACCTCCGATCACGCCGCCCTCTACGGCGCCTACCTCAGTGAGATCCGTCTCGGGCTGCCGGTGGCCAGCGCCTCGCCGAGCGCGATCACGCTCTACGGCGCCCGGCCCGACTTCGCCGGCACGCTGGTCATCGGGGTCAGCCAGAGCGGCGGCTCGCCCGACCTCACCGGGGTGCTCCAGGTGGCCCGCGAACAGGGCGGCCTGACCCTGGCCGTCACCAACAACCCGTCGTCGCCGCTGGCGCTGGCGGCCGAGCTGTCGATCGACGTCACGGCAGGGCACGAGCGGGCGGTCGCGGCGACGAAGACGTACACGGCCGAGCTGCTCGCGCTGCTGATGCTGATCGAGGGCGTGCGCGCGGGCGACGGGCAGCTGCCGGCCGACGAGCGGGCGGCGCTCGACAAGCTGCCCGAGCTGGCCGAGGACACGCTGCGCGACACGGCGGCCGACGACCTGGCCCAGCGTTACCGGTTCGCCTCCCGGATGGTCACGACCGGGCGGGGATACGCCTACCCGACCGCGCGCGAGACGGCGCTGAAGCTGATGGAGACGTCGTACCTGCCGGCGCTCTCGTTCAGCGGGGCCGACCTGCTGCACGGCCCGCTCGCCATGACCGACCCCGACGTGCCGGTGCTGGCCGTGGTCGGCGACGGCCCCGGCGGCCGGGCGATGCGCGACGTCGTCGACCGGCTCGGCACCGAGCGCCGCGCCGACGTGGTCACGATCGGAGCCACCGACGTGCCGGGTGCCTCCGGGCGGCTCGCGGTGCCGGGCGTCGACGAGCGGTACGGCCCGCTGCTCGACATCCTGCCGCTCCAGCGGCTCGCCCTCGCGCTGGCGCTGGCCCGCGGCGAGGACCCGGACGCCCCGCGCGGCCTCAAGAAGGTCACGACCACTCTCTAGGCTGGTGGGGTGTCTACCCTGCGGGATCTGGTCGAGGAGCACACGGGCCTCGGCGAAGCCGATATCGACCACCTGCACCGGCTCGCCGGCGACTGGCAGCTGCTGTCCGACCTCTCCTTCGCCGACCTGCTGATGTGGGTGCCGGTGCGGGGCGAGGACGGGCAGCCGCGGCGGTTCCTCTGCGTGGCCCAGGTGCGGCCGACGACCGCCCCGACCGCCTACCAGGACGACCAGGTCGGCAAGATCGTCGGCGGTCCCGAGGTGGCCCACCTCGACATCGCGTTCACCCAGGAGCGCATCTGGCGGGAGGGCGACCCGGTCTGGTACGGCGACACCCCGGCCCGGCACGAGGCGATCCCCGTGCGGCTGCGCGACGAGACCGACCGCGACGAGTGTCCGACCGAGGTGATCGCGGTGATCGGGCGGGACACCAACCTGTCCACCGCGCGGACGCCGAGCCAGCTCGAGCTCAACTACCTCACGACCGCCGACGACCTGGCCCAGATGGTCGCCGACGGCACGTTCCCGCCGCCCCGGCACCCGGGCGAGACCACCTCGGCGCCGCGGGTCGGCGACGGGCTGATCCGGCTCGACGGCAGCGGCAAGGTGACCTACGCCAGCCCGAACGCCCAGTCGGCCTATCGCCGTCTCGGGTTCAACGCCCACCTGGTCGGCGAGGAGCTCTCCGGCCTGACCAGCCGGCTGGCCGCCGACCCGCTCGAGGGCACCGACGCGGCCGAACGCATCCTGGCCTCGCTCCGCGGCGAGTCGCCGCCCCGCCAGGAGGTCGACGCCCGTGGCGCGACCGTGCTCACCCGGGCGCTGCCGCTGATGCCGGCCGGCGTGCCGATCGGCGCGCTGGTGCTGGTCCGCGACGTCACCGAGGTCCGCCGCCGCGACCGTGCCCTGATGACCAAGGACGCGACGATCCGCGAGATCCACCACCGCGTGAAGAACAACCTGCAGACCGTGGCCGCGCTGCTGCGCCTGCAGGCCCGCCGGGTCGACCTGCCCGAGGCCCGGATGGCGCTGCAGGAGTCGGTGCGCCGGGTCGCCTCGATCGCGCTGGTGCACGAGACGCTCTCGATGTCGAGCGAGGAGGCGGTCGAGTTCGACGGCATCGTCGACCGGGTCGCGTCGGCGGCGACCGAGGTGGCGGCGACCAACTTCACGGTCAAGATGCGGCGCGAGGGCACGTTCGGGGTGCTGCCGGCCGAGATCGCCACGTCGCTGGTGATGGTGCTCAACGAGCTGCTGATCAACGCGGTCGAGCACGGCTTCCCGGCGCCGGACGAGGACGAGCCGGTGGCGCTCGACACCCCGCGAGAGGAGGTCGGCGAGGTCGTCGTCTCGGCGCACCGGTTCCGCAAGCAGTTGCACGTCACGGTGGCCGACAACGGGCAGGGGCTGCCCGAAGGCTTCGTGGCCGACTCGAACGGGCGGCTCGGCCTGCAGATCGTGCGCGCGCTGGCGACCGGTGAGCTGCGCGGAACCATCGAGCTGCGCAACCGGGCGGTCGGCGGCACCGAGGCCGTGCTCGTGGTGCCGCTCGGCAAGCGATAGTTGTTGCGCGGTTGTGAACCGGTGGTGACGGCTAGCACACTCCCGGAATCTGGACCGCACTGGCCGAGAAGGGCATGCCGTGAGAGGCTAGCCGCATGACCGCTGCAGTTGACCGCCGCTTCGTGGCCCGCCGCCACGTCGACTACGGCCGTGTCCGCAGCGCCATGTGTCCGGCTTCCTGACGACGCCCGATTTCTCTTTCGGGCGCGGATGACGCGCCGGCCTCTCCTGACATTGATGTCACGAGCCTCCCAGTGGCCGTGAGCGTTATAACGCGCCCACGAAACCCGGAGGACCGCCGTTATGGCGCCCAGCAGCACCCCAGCAACGCCGACCGCCCGCCCCCGCAAGGCGCGCGGCGAAGGCCAGTGGGCGCTCGGACACCGAGAGCCGCTCAACCCTAACGAGCGCACCAAAAAGGACGACAACCCCCTCAACGTCCGGGCGCGCATCGAGAACATCTACGCCCACGGCGGGTTCGCCTCGATCGACCCGGCCGACCTGCGCGGCCGTTTCCGCTGGTGGGGCCTCTACACCCAGCGGCGGGCCGGCATCGACGGCGGTCGCACGGCGGTCCTCGAGCCGCACGAGCTCGAAGACGAATACTTCATGCTTCGGGTGCGTGTGGACGGCGGCGAGCTCACGCTGGAGCAGCTGCGGGTCATCGCCGGCATCTCGTCCGAGTTCGGCCGCGACTCGGCCGACATCACCGACCGGCAGAACATTCAGCTCCACTGGATCCGCATCGAGGACGTGCCGGAGATCTGGCGGCGGCTCGAGTCGGTCGGCCTGCAGACCACCGAGGCGTGCGGCGACTGCCCCCGCGTCGTGCTCGGCAGCCCGGTCGCCGGCGTCTCGCCCGACGAGGTGATCGACCCGACGCCGGCCCTCGACGAGATCCTCAAGCGCTACATCGGCGACCCGCGCTACTCCAACCTGCCGCGCAAGTTCAAGACCTCGATCGCCTGGCTGGCCGACGTGCCGTACGAGGCGAACGACATCGCGCTGATCGGCGTCGAGCACCCCACCCACGGGCCCGGCTTCGACTTGTGGGTCGGCGGCGGCCTGTCGACCAACCCGCGCCTGGCCGAACGGCTCGGCGTCTGGGTGCCGCTCGACGAGATCCCGGAGGTCTGGGAGGGCGTCGTCGGGATCTTCCGCGACTACGGCTACCGGCGCCTGCGCAACCGGGCCCGGCTGAAGTTCCTGCTCGCCGACTGGGGCGTGGCCAAGTTCCGCGAGGTCCTCGAGAAGGAATACCTCGGTCGCGCGATGATCGACGGTCCGGCGCCCGCACTCCCCGCGAAGCCGATCGACCACATCGGGGTGCACAAGCAGACCGACGGCCGTAACTACGTCGGTGCGGCGCCGATCGTCGGCCGCACGAGCGGGACGCAACTGGGCAAACTCGCGGACCTCGTCGAGACGGTCGGGTCGGGGCGGGTGCGGCTCACGCCGTACCAGAAGCTTCTGGTCCTTGACGTCGAAGACGACAAGGTCGAACCGTTCGTCGAAGCCCTCCGGGGCATCGGGCTGGAAGCCCGTCCGTCGGCCTGGCGCCGCGGCACCATGGCCTGCACCGGCATCGAATACTGCAAGCTCGCCATCGTCGAGACCAAGGCCCTCGGCGAGGAGCTCGTGGCGCGGCTCGAGGAGCGCATGCGCGAGTTCGACGCCGACATCTCGATCCACATCAACGGCTGCCCCAATGCCTGTGCCCGCACACAGGTCGCCGACATCGGGCTCAAAGGCCAGCTGGTTATGAATTCCCATGGCGAGCAGGTCGAAGGCTTCCAGGTGCACCTCGGCGGCGGCCTGGGCATGGCCCAGGGCCAGACCGCCGGCTTCGGGCGCAAGCTGCGCGGGCTCAAGGCCACCGCGGAGGAGCTTCCGGGGTACGTCGAGCGCCTCGCCCAGCACTACCTGGACGGACGCACGTCGCGGGACGAGACGTTCGCGACCTGGGTCCTACGGGCCGACGAAGAGCTACTGAAATGAGCGACGCCCGGTCCACGCCGCTCTACTGCCCCTACTGCGGGGAAGAGGACCTCTACCCCAACGAGGCATCGCACGGGGCCTGGGAGTGCCACGCCTGCGCCCGAGTCTTCACGGTCAAGTTCAACGGGTTGCTGTCCAAGGGAGTGAACCGATGACTATCGTGACCGCCGCCAACCTAGGGCTGATAACCCTGGGTGGGGCCCCGATCACCTCGCCTTTCGAGAAGCTGGCCCGCGACGCCGCGGCCGCCCTCGAAGGTGCCCCGGCCGAAGAGATCGCCAAGTGGGCGACCGACACCTTCGGCGCACGCTTCTGCGTCACCAGCTCGATGGCCGACGCCGTCGTCGCCCACCTGTTCTCCCGCGTCGCGCCCGGCGTCGACGTGGTCTTCCTCGACACCGGGCTGCACTTCCCGGAGACGCTCAAGGTGCGCGACACGGTCGCCGCGACCATGAACGTCAACGTCAAGTCGATCCGCCCGCGCATGACGGTCGGCCAGCAGGACGGCGAGTACGGTCCCCGGCTGTTCGCCCGCAGCCCCGACGAGTGCTGCTTCATGCGCAAGGTCGAGCCGCTCGAGCGCGCCCTGGCCGACTACGACGCCTGGGCCACCGGCCTGCGCCGCGACGAGTCGCCGACCCGCGCCAACACGCCGGTCGTGGCCTTCGACGCCAAGAAGGGCAAGGTCAAGGTCAACCCGATCGCGGCCTGGAGCCAGGCCGACGTCGACCGCTACATCTCGCGCTGGAACGTGCCGGTCAACGAGCTGTTCAAGAAGGGCTACGGGTCGATCGGCTGCTGGCCGTGCACCCGGCGCACCAAGGCCGGGGAAGACCCGCGGGCCGGACGCTGGGCCATGTTCGAGAAGACCGAATGCGGCCTGCACGTCTGAACCTCGGCGTCGTCCTGGTCGCGCACGGCAGCCGTGACCCGCGCGCGGCCGTCGCCACGTCAGCGCTGGCCCGGGCGGTCGGTCGGGCTCACCCGTCGTGGGCTGTCCGGGCGGGCTATCTCGACCACGCCGGCCCCCGCCCGGTCGACGTGCTGGCCGCGTTGCCGGTGCGGCGGGCGGTCGTGGTGCCACTTCTGCTGACGTCGGCCTACCACGGGCGGGTCGACATGCCGGCGGTGCTGTCCGAGGCCGCCTCCCTGCCGTTGTCGGTGTCGCTGGCGCCGGTGCTGGGCCCGTCGGTCTCGGCGCCGGTCTCGCCCCATCTGATCGAGGGTCTGGTGCGGCGGCTGCCGGACGCGGACCTCGACGCCGTCGTGCTCGCCGCGGCCGGCACCCGCGACGCGGCCGCCCGGTCGACCGTCGAAGACGCGGCAAACGCCCTGAGCGCCCGTTTGCGCCTGCCGTGCACCGTCGCCTATGCCTCGGCTGCCCCGCCGGCCGCCGGGGAGGCTGTGAGCCGTCTGAGGGCCGCGGGCGCCCGCCGGGTCGGGGTGGCCGCCTACTTCCTGGCGCCGGGGCTGCTCTACGACAACGCGGTGCGGTCGGCCCGCGAGGCCGGGGCGGTCGCGGTCGCCGAGCCGCTGGGCGACGCGCCCGATCTGGTGCGCCTGGTCACGGCCCGGGTCGATGCCGCCGTACGCCGCCCGCTCGCGCCGGCCGCCTGAGCCGCGCCGGGGCGGGCTAGGTTCTGTCTCGCGGATCATGCGTAGTGATCATGGATGACGGTCGTTGGGCGATGTGCGGCCCGTGGTGATGTGAGCAATGACGAATGGGCTGGGTTGGCAGTCATGCTGCCGGCACAGCCCGGCCGCGGTGGATCATCGTCAGGTCATCAACGCGATCTGCTGGGTCAAACGCGCCGGCTCGCCCTGGTGTGGCCTGCCCGAACGCTACGGCCCGTGGCAGAGCGCCCACCGCAGGTTCAGCCGGAGACACGGGCACGCGAAGGGATCGGACGTTCCCGCGGCGGCTTGACCACGAAAATCCATACCGGTGCCGACGGTCGGGGTCGGTCGCTGCCCACCCGGATCACGCCGGGGCAGGCTGCGGACAGCCGCCAGCTGATCCCGTTGCTCGACAGGTCCGGGTAGCCAGGCCCGGGGCAGGACGTCCGCGTCAGCGGCCGACCTCACCGGCGGTCGATGTGGGCCCGCGCGGGGTTGGGCGCAACCGCTCACTCAGGTCGCCCGTTCGGGGTGAGCGTTCTGGGCGCGCCAGCGCCCTGCTCGCCCCGGGCGGGCCCTCGGCGTGAGCGACGGTCCGTACCCCATCCCCGCCACGACATCCAGGTCTGTCCTGTCGATCACGCGCAGCTGCAAGGGTCCAGCCGGCGTCTGATGCCGGCCGAGCCACGCCGACGTTCAACACCGGGATGCGGGCGCGTCGCGCCGAGGTCAGCCATCGCCACCCGCGTGATCGACCGGACAAGCCCTGTTGCGGAGAGTTACCGGGCAATCGACGGTCGCATACCCCGGAGGGCGTCCACTGCGGAGGGTGAGGGATTGCGGACTAATGGTTCGGAGCGCGCGATTTCGAGATCATTTCGGGAATCGGGGAAGCACCGAACGTGATCGTATTCGCGCGGACCGGAATCGGAGCGCTGGGTAATCGAGTGGAAACAGCAAGACGCCCCGGTGCCGATCGGCCCGGGGCGCAAATGCTGTGAGGGGATTGATTCAGGCGGTAGGAGCGCCGACCCGGAGGCCGCCACGACGCTTCACGGCGCGTCGTTCGTCTTCGCTCATCCCGCCCCAGACGCCGGCGTCCTGACCCGATTCGAGTGCCCACGCGAGGCAATCGGAGGTCACGGGGCACCGCCGGCACACGGCCTTGGCCTGCTCGACCTGCAGGAGCGCGGGGCCGGACGTCCCGATCGGGAAGAACAGCTCCGGGTCCTCGTCGCGGCAGATCGCATCGTGGCGCCAGTCCATGGCGGCAACACTCCTTGTTTCGGATGGGGTAATGAATTGCGGTGCGGTTTACCTATGCATGCGCGTGGTGGCCGGGCGGGGAGGGCCCGCCGGCTCGCCGGTGCGTCAGCAAGCTTTTATGTTGCTCCGGTGCTGTTCGGCGCTTCTGTTTTAGGAACGCGCACAAGCAGCAACGGGTTACTTCTTATCGCTTGTGAATGCTTTCACGAACTCTCGCGATGTCAAGGGTAGCGCCGGAAGTTTCTCCGGGCGGGTGAGCTGGCTCACGGTCCCTTTGTCCGGTTCTGTGCGGGTTGCCAGAGCCGGTCGACGAACGCACTCATCAATGTAGTACGGTCTCGGTCCCTTCGCCGCCCTTTTGCCCGTCTTTCTGTAACGGATCGTGAGCGACGACCGAATCTTCGTACCCCGTAATCAGCAGATCACACGCAGCGCTTCGGGAACGGACACGAAGTGCACCTTCTGTCGCTCTCCGAGATAGTCCCCGTCGAGCTGGAACGCCTGGGGCCGGCTCGCCACGACGGTGAACTCGGCCTGATCGTGCAACTGGAGCACCTGCTTGCCCTGCGGGGCGCGGCCGGCGGCGAGCTGAGCCATCGTGCGGCTGGTATTGATCATGGCGAGCTTGCGCAGCGCCAGCACGTCGAGGCCGCGGTCGAAGGAGGCCTGCGGGCTCGGGTTGATCGCGCGGTCGCCCAGATAGGTCCAGGGTGCGGTGTTTTGCACGATCACCGTGCCCAGCTCGAGCTCGGCCGGCTCCCCCGGCCGCTCGATCGACAGCGGTGGCGAGTTGCGGTCGTCGCCGGTGAGGAACTGGCCCGCGATCGACCGGAAGTAGAGCGCGGGGGTCGAGGTGCGGCCGCGGAGCCGGGCCTGCTCGACCCGGCGCACGACGGCGGCGTCGAGCCCGACCCCGGCGGCGAAGGTGAAGTAGCGGTCGTCGGCCCGGCCCAGCCCGATCACCCGGTGCCGGCCGTCGCGCAGCCCGTCGAGGATCACGCTGGTGCCGTCGGCCCAGTCGCGGGGCAGGCCGAGCGCGCGGGCGAAGACGTTGGTCGAGCCGCCGGGCACCACGGCGAGCGCGGGCAGCCGCTGGGCCCGCGGGCCGGACAGGGGAGCGAGCGCGGTCGGCGCGGTCATCAGCCCGTTGACCGCCTCGTTGACCGTGCCGTCGCCGCCCAGGGTCACCACGACATCGATGCCGCTCTCCGCCGCCGCGCGGGCGAGACCGGCCGCGTGGCCGCGCCGCGTGGTGTATTCCACCGTCAGTTCGACCGCGGAGCGCAGGGCCCGGACCAGCACGTCTCGGCTGCGCTCGCTGGTGGTGGTGGCTCTGGGGTTAACCACCAGTAACGCTCGCATGGGCGGCACTGTACCCGGCTGAGCGCCTCGGAGCTGTCGGTATGGTGCAGCAGTGACCGGTGAGAAAGCTGTCGTTGACAAACCCACGACGCTGTTGTGGGCGGTGCGCCTTCTCTACCTACAATGCGCCGCGCTGGCCGGGCTCACCGTCTACCTCGTGATCCTCGACCTGACCAGCGGCGACGTGCAGATCGGGGTGGCGGTGGCGCTCACCGTGCTGGCCGCTCTCGCCGCGGTCTCGGTCTTCTATGTCGCGCGCGCGCTCGGCCGGCTCCAGGCCGGTGCCCGCGGGCCGGCCATCGTCGTCCAGCTGTTCGTCATCGCGGCCGGCGGCTTCCTGATCCAGGTGCATCCACTCTGGCTGGGCGTCGTGATGATGGCGCTGGGAGTATTGACCGGGTTGCTGATCGTACTTCCTCCAAGTACCAGGGCCCTCGGCGTCGATTAAGGCCTACCCTGTTGACGTGACCGGATCTACGGTGCGTCCACCCGCGTACCAATTGTTGGCCGACGAGCTTCGGGCCGACATCACGTCGGGACGCCTTCAGCCTGGGGAACGCCTCCCGCCCGAGCCCGAGTTGTGCGTCAAGACGGGGGTGAGCCGCAGCACGGTGCGTGAGGCCCTGCGACTGCTGGCCAGCCAGCACCTGATCGTCACCACGCGCGGGGTGACCGGCGGCAGCTTCGTGGCCCATCCCGACGCCGAGCAGATCGGTGACGGGCTGTCCACCGGCTTCACGCTGCTCACCAACACGCCCGGGATCGGACTGGCCGACCTGCTCGAGCTGCGCCGCGCCTTCGAGGTGCCGGCGGCCGGGCTGGCGGCGGCGCGGCGCACCGAGGAGCACCTGTTGGAGATCCGCGGGACGTTCTTCGACCCGCTGATCGACGACCTCGACACGATGATGCTGGCCCACGCCGCCTTCCACATGGCGGTGGTCAAGGCGAGTGGCAACCCGCTGTTCGAGCTGGTGGGGCGGCCGATCTATCACGCCTCGTACGGCGAGGCGGTCACCGAGAGCCTGCCCGCCGACTACTGGCGGCGGATCGACGCCGACCACCGGCA
Source organism: Actinoplanes sp. NPDC051411 (assembly GCF_040682075.1). NCBI lineage: Bacteria > Bacillati > Actinomycetota > Actinomycetes > Micromonosporales > Micromonosporaceae > Actinoplanes > Actinoplanes sp. NPDC051411. Next base: position 64,719 of record NZ_JBFBAD010000035.1, read on the forward strand.
GTTGCTCGACCTGCTCTGCGCGGGCGACGCCGAGGGCGCGACCAAGTGTTCGAGCCGGCACCTCGACTATGTGGTCGAGGTGGCTCGCCGCTAGCTCTCCGTCCGGCGGGTCAGCAACCGGATCGTCGCGCTCTGGCCGGTCGCCTCGGCCGACGCCGAGGTGGTCAGCGCGGTCAGCACCTTCCACGCGAAGGACGACTCGGCCGGCAGACGGGCGCCGCGCACGGTCGCGACCGAGACCTCGACGGTCAGCGCATCGTCGGTGACCGCGAAGCGGCACTCGAGCTCAGCTCGCGGGGTGGCAATCGCCAGCAGCATGGCGCACGCCTCGTCGACCGCGATGCGCAGATCCTCGATCTCGTCGAGGGCGAAGTGCAGCCGCGCGGCGAGGCCGGCGGTCGCGGTGCGGAGCACACCGAGGTAGCCACCGTCGGCGGGCACCGTGAGGAGTACGACGTCGTCCGATTGCGTCAGCTGAGTCACAGTGCCATCCTCCCAACGGGGAGAGCCTAGCGGAGACGACAACGGCCGACGCCTGAAGGCGCCGGCCGTTACCAGCCATCAGGCCTGCTTGGTCTCCCAGAAGATCTTGGAGATCTCCTCGATCTTGGAGAGGAGCTGATCGCCGACGGCCGGGTCCATCGAACCCTTGGCACCGGCGGCACCGGCCAGCTTGGTGGCCTCGTTGAACAGCTGGTGCAGGTTGGGGTACTTCTCGAAGTGCGGGGCCTTGAAGTAGTCGGTCCACAGCACCCAGAGGTGGTGCTTGACCAGCTCGGCGCGCTGCTCCTTGATCAGGACGGCCCGGGTGCGGAACTCGGGATCCTGGTTCGCCTGGTACTTCTCCTGGATGGCCTTAACCGACTCAGCCTCGATCCGGGCCTGGGCCGGGTCGTACACACCGCAGGGCAGGTCGCAGTGGGCGCTGACCACGGTGCTCGGGGTGAGGAAACGCGGAAGTCGCATCAGGACTCCTCCATAAGAGTTTGCGATGATCCGCGGTTGACACTACCCCTTACATCTCGGGCGTAACGCGACGGAGGACGGATGCGGTGAAGTGGCAACTGGTCCTGGTGCAGGGCCCATCCATGGTGCCCACGTTGCGGTCCGGCGACGCGCTGCTGGTGTCGCGAGGCGCGCGGGTAAGGAGCGGTGACATCGTGGTGGCGCGCTTCCGTACGCGCCCCGAACTGCTGGTGGTCAAGCGGGCGGTCCGGCCCCAGGACGGCGGCTGGTGGATCCAGGGCGACAACACGCTGATCGAGGACGACTCGCGAGCGTACGGGGTGGCCGATGTCATCGGCCGAGTGTTAATTCGCTACTACCCGAAGCCAGGTCGGCTAAGTTAGTGTCCCGCAACACTTCTTCGGGTGATCCCCGCATCGCACCGCCCGCTCGGCGCCTACTCGCGATCCGAACCGGGACGGGTGCCCCAGTCAACGCCGACGACCGATGCCCCGTGGAGTCACCATGTCTTTCTTCAGTTTCGAACTCGATCCCGCCCTGGCCGCCGACCCCGTCTTCGAGCTGCACAAACACGGCAAGATGGCGATCGCGCCGACGGTCCCGCTGGCCAGCCGCGACGACCTGTCCCTGGCGTACACCCCCGGCGTGGCCCGCGTCTGCGAGGCCATCGCCGAAGACCCCGCGCTCTACGCCGACTACACCTGGACCGCCAACACGGTCGCCGTGATCACCGACGGCTCGGCCGTGCTCGGCCTCGGCAACATCGGGCCCAAGGCCGCCATGCCGGTCATGGAAGGCAAGTCGATCCTGTTCAAGCAGTTCGGCGGGGTCGACTCCATCCCGATCTGCCTCGACACCCAGGACACCGAGGCCATCATCGCGACCGTCAAGGCGCTGGCCCCCTCGTTCGGCGGCATCAACCTCGAAGACATCAGCGCCCCCCGCTGCTTCGAGATCGAGCGCCGCCTCGACGCCGCCCTCGACATCCCGGTCTTCCACGACGACCAGCACGGCACCGCGGTGGTCACGCTGGCCGCGCTGCGCAACGCGGCCAAGCTGCTCGGCCGGCGGCTCGGCGACCTGCGGGTGGTCATCAGCGGGGCCGGCGCGGCCGGGGTGGCGATCACCCAGGCGCTGATCGCGGCCGGAGTCGAGGGCGCCAACGTCATCGTCTGCGACTCCCGCGGCATCATCCACGCCGAGCGCGGCGACCTCACCCCGATCAAGGCCGAGCTGGCGGCGGCGACCAACATCTCGGGGCGCACCGGCGGCATCGCCGAGGCCCTCATCGGCGCCGACGTGCTGATCGGCGTGTCCGGCGGGGCGATCGCCGAGAGCGCGGTGTCCCAGATGGCACCGGACGGCGTCATCTTCGCCCTGGCCAACCCGACCCCCGAGGTCCCGCCGGCGATCGCGCACAAATACGCGGCCATCGTCGCGACCGGCCGCAGCGACTTCCCCAACCAGATCAACAACGTGCTGGCCTTCCCCGGCATCTTCCGCGGGGCCCTCGACTGCGGCGCCAGCACGATCACCGAGGGCATGAAGGTGGCGGCGGCCGAGGCGATCGCCGGAGTGGTCGCCGACGACCTGCGCCCCACCGCGATCGTGCCGTCGCCCCTCGACCCGCGGGTGGCCCCGGCGGTCGCTTCCGCGGTCGTCGCGGCAGCCATCCGTGACGGAGTGGCCCGGCGGGCGCGCCCGGCCACATCTCCGGTTTCCGTCACTCTCTGAAAGACCCTCTGAGACGCCGCCGGCTCGCTGCCGGCGGCGTTTTCCGTACGCCGTGAGTTGTCCACAGTCACCTGCCGGCCGTCGGCGCGGCCACTAGGGTCGTCCTATGCGCGCCGCCTACGCCAGCAAGGCCGACCCCGACCACCCACTCCAGGCCCTCACCGTGGGCGAGTTCCCCGAGCCCACCCCGCCCGACGAGTGGGCGCTCGTCGACGTGCGGGCGGCCTCGCTCAATCAGCACGACCTCTGGTCCCTGCGCGGCGTCGGCCTGCGCCCCGACCGCCTGCCGATGATCCTCGGCTGCGACGCCGCCGGAGTCGACGACCAGGGCAACGAGGTCGTGATCTTCCCGGTCGTCGCCGACCCCGACGACCCGCGCGGCCTCTCCCTGCTCTCCGAACACTTCCCGGGCACACTGGCCGAACGGGTCGCCGTCCCACGCGAAAACCTGGTGCCCAAGCCCTCCGGCGTGTCATTCCTCGACGCGGCCTGCCTGCCGACGGCCTGGCTCACCGCCTTCCACATGCTGACCACCCGCGGCCGGGTCGACGAGGCGTCGGCGGTCCTCGTGCAGGGCGCGGGCGGCGGGGTGGCGACCGCGGCGGTCGCGCTCGCGGTCGCGATGGGCAAGCGGGTGTACGCGACCAGCCGCGACGCCACCAAGCGCGAACGCATAGCCGAGCTGGGGGCAACCGCGGTCGAGGCCGGCGCCCGCCTGCCCGAACGCGTCGACGTGGTCATCGAGTCGGTGGGCGCCCCGACCTTCGACCACTCGATGAAATGCAGCGCGCCGGGCGCCCGCATCGTGGTGTGCGGGGCAACCGGCGGCCACCTGGCCACGGTCGACCTCCGCCGCCTGTTCGCGATGCGCCTCGACGTGCTGGGCAGCACCATGGGCACCCGCGACGACCTGGTCGCACTGCTCGACCTCATGGTGGCCCGAGACGTGCGGCCGACGATCGACTCGACGTACGGCTTCACCGCGGTGGCCGACGCGTTCGCCAAGCTCGAGTCAGGCGATATCTTCGGCAAGGTCGCCATCGACTTCCTGCACTGACACGCCCAACCCCGCGCGGACGCTCACCGCCGCGCGGCGGTGCGGCCGGGCGGTGCGGCGGCATGAAGTGGGCGATGCGGCAACGCGGCGCCGTGCGGTGCGGCCTGGCTCGGCGACGCGGCCATAGCGCGGCTCGGCGTCACCCTGCGATCGGCTCGGCGGCGCAGTACGGTGCCATGTGGCCTGGCTCGGCGATGCGGGCACAGAGCGGCTCGGCGTCACGCTGCGATCGACCCCGCGACGCGGTGCGATGTGGGCTGGCTCGGCAGTGCGGCTCGGCTTGACTCTGCGGTGGCCTCGGCTTGACGCTGCAGCCGGCCTGGGCACGCGGCGGTGCGGTCTAGCTTGGCAGTGCGGTTCGAGTTGGCAAGGCTGTGAGGTTCGATTTGAATCTACGAGCGAACCGGCCCGGCGGAGACCGGCCCGGCTGAGCGGACTGCGCGAAGCGCGGCCCGGTCCGGCTCAGCCCGATTCGGTTTGGCTTGGCTCGGCTTGGTCCGGCTCCGCCCGGCTCAGCCCGGTTCGGTCTGGCTCGGCGTGTCTGGCTTGGGGCGGGCTCAGCCCGGTCCGGTCTGGCCCGGCGTGGCCCGGTTCGGCCCGCTCGGTTCGTCCGTGCCCGGCCCGGTGCGGCTCGATCTGGCCCGGTTCGACCTGGCTCAATGCGACTCGGCGCAGGCCGGCTTGGCGGTGTCGCGGTGTGGGCGGTCTGGCTCGGCCGGGCGGCGCGACGCGGTTTGGCGGGGTGGGAGGCTCGGTGTGGCGGCTTAAAGAGGCTCGGTGTGGCGGCTTAACGGACAGTGGTGGGTCAGCGGGCGGTGGTGCCGTGGGGGAGGCGGGCGCGGGCGGCCTGGTCGCCGTTGAGGGTCCAGCGGAGGAAGTCGATGACTGTTGACTCCATCAAGTTGTAGCCGATCTGGCCTGGCTGCAGGTAGGTGGTGTGCGAGTTGTGGCGCAGCAGCAGGTAGGCCTTGGGCCACGGCACCCGGTTGAAGGCCGCTCGGCTGCGGGCGGCCGGCACGATCGGGTCGGCTGTGCCCTGCAGGAAGAGCATGGTGGCCGGTGGGCCGGCGAAGGCGCCCGGCGCCAGCCAGCCAGCCATGACCACTCCGGCTTTGAGGCTCGGGTCGTGGCCGGCGGTGAAGAGGCCCATCGTGGTGTAGCCGCCGGCCGAGTGGCCGATCGCGGCGATCCGGGTGGTGTCGATGTGGCCGGCCAGTGGGTCGGCCGGCGTCGCGTCGAGGCGGCGGATCTGGGCGACGACGTAGCGTACGTCGTCCGGCTGGTGTGTGATGTCGGAGCGCCGGAAGTGGGGTGCGTACAGGCTGGTGTGCGGGAAGGTCGGGGCTACCACCACGAAGCCGGCGGCCGCCCAGCCGGTGAGTGCCGCCTGGTAGCGCTCCGGTGAGCCCTTGAGTCCGTGGCTGAAGACGACCAGCGGGAAACGGCCGGTGGCGGGTTGGTCGGCCGGTGTGCCGGTTCCGGCGAGCGTCCACGGTGCGGCCGGGTAGAGGACGAGCGTGGGCAATGGGCGTACGGAACCTCGGTGAAGACGCAGAATGCGCACGCCGACCGGAAAGGTCGTGGCCGGAGGGTTTTCCGTTGCCGCCGGCGGTGGCGGAGAAGCCGGGCCGGAGCAGCCGGCGAGGGCCAGGAGCATGGCCAGTGCCGCACCGATTCGCCGCCGGGTCACCATGATGCGACGCTACGGCCGAACACTCCCACGAAGGGGTGAATTCACCGGACCGGGGGTGTTTGCGCTGGTAGACGTGATCGCCGATGTGCTCTTGCGGGCATGTCTTCGCTATGGTCGTGGCCATGTCTGACAACCGCGTCGACCCGAGTGGCAACACCGAGGCGTTTCGTGCCTTCACCGAGATTCCCGCGCCGGAGGCTCCGGCCGCATCCAAGACCCCGCTGATCGTCGGCGGCATCGTGGTGGCCGTCGTCCTGATCGGCCTCATCCTTTTCCTGGTCAGCTAGCTGCTCCGCAGGGCCGCCCGGGACTGGTTGGCGATCTCCAGTTCCTCGTCCGTCGGCACCACGCAGACCGCGATCGGCATGCCGTCGGGCGAGATGACCCGCTCGGCCCGCTGGTTGCGTTCCGGGTCGACCACTATGCCCAGGCTCTCCAGCCCGGCCAGCGACGCTGCCCGGACGGCCGGGGAGTTCTCGCCCACGCCGGCGGTGAAGGTGATCGCGTCGACCCGGCCGAGCACCGCCAGGTAGGCGCCCACATATTCGCGGATCCGCCGGCAATAGACGTCGAAGGCGAGCTTTGCCGCCGGGTCGCCGCCCTGCCGCCGCTGAAGCACGGCCCGTAGATCGTTCTCGCCGGTCAGGCCGATCAGGCCGGCGTGGCGGGTCAGCGTGTCCTCGATCTCGTCGAGCGGCAGGCCGGCGACCCGGTGCAGGTGGAAGACCACGGTCGGGTCGATGTCGCCGCTGCGGGTGCCCATCACCAGGCCGCCCTGGGGCGACAGGCCCATCGAGGTGGCCACGCTGCGGCCGCCCTCGACCGCGCAGGCGCTCGCCCCGTTGCCCAGGTGCAGGGTGATCACGTTGGCGGTGCTCTTTCCGAGGAGCCGCGTGGTCTCGCGGGCGACGTACGCATGGGAGGTGCCGTGGAAGCCGTAGCGCCGGATCTGCCAGCGCTCGGCCAGCTTCCGGTCGATCGCCCAGGTGACGCCCTCGGGCGGGATCGTGGCGTGGAAGGCGGTGTCGAAGACCGCGACCTGCGGCACGTCGGGAAGCATCCGGCGGGCCACCGCGATTCCGCTCAGGGCGGGCGGGTTGTGCAGCGGGGCGAGCGGCGCCAGCGCCACGATGTCGGACACCACGTCGTCGTCGATGACCGCCGGCTCGCTGAACCGGGGGCCGCCGTGCACCACGCGGTGGCCGACCGCGGCCAGCCCGGTCAGGTCGATCGAGTCCATGATCTGCCGCAGTGCGGTCGAGTGGCTGGGGGCGTCGCCGCCCTCCTCGCCGATGCGCTCGATCAGGCCCTTGGCCTTGGTCTCGTCGCCGTCGAACAGCCGGTATTTGAGGGAGGAGGAGCCGCAGTTGATGACCAGCACCCGGCTCATTTCACGGCCGCCTGGATCGCGGTGATCGCCACTGTGTTCACGATGTCCTTCACCGTCGCGCCGCGGGACAGGTCGTTGACCGGCCGCCGCAGCCCCTGCATGACCGGGCCGACCGCGACCGCGCCGGCCGATCGCTGGACCGCCTTGTAGGTGTTGTTGCCGGTGTTGAGGTCGGGAAACACGAAGACGGTGGCCTTGCCGGCGACCGCGCTCTGCGGCAGCTTGGTCGCCGCGACCGCCGGGTCGATCGCCGCGTCGTACTGGATCGGGCCCTCGACCGGCAGGTCGGGCCGCCGCTCGCGGACCAGTGCGGTGGCCGCCGCGACCTTCTCGACGTCGGCTCCCGAGCCCGACCTGCCGGTCGAATAGGACAGCATGGCCACCCGCGGCTCGAGCCCGAAAGCAGCCGCGGTGCGGGCCGAGGAGAGCGCGATGTCGGCCAGCTGGGCCGCGTCGGGGTCGGGGTTGACCGCGCAGTCGCCGTAGACCAGCACCCGGTCGGCGAGCAGCATGAAGAAGACGCTGGAGGCCACCGACAGCCCCGGCACCGTCTTGATGATCTCGAAGGCGGGGCGGATCGTGGCCGCCGTCGTGTGGTCGGCGCCCGACACCATCCCGTCGGCCAGCCCGGCGGCGACCATCATGGTGCCGAAGTAGTTGACGTCGCGGACCACGTCGTACGCCAGGTCGAGCGTGACCCCGCGGTGCTTGCGCAACTCGGCGTAACGCTCGGCGAAATCGTCGCGCCACTCGCTGCGCTCCGGGTCGACCAGCCGGGCGCCGCCGATGTTGACCCCCAGCTCGCGGGCCCGCCGGCTGATCTCGGCCGGGTCGCCGAGCAGGGTCAGGTCGGCCACGCCCCGGCGCAGCAGCGTCTCGGTGGCCCGCAGGATGCGCTCCTCGGCGCCCTCCGGCAGCACCAGGTGGCGCCGGTCGGCCCGGGCCTTGTCGATCAGGTCGTTCTCGAACATCAGCGGCGTCACCCGGCTCGACCGGCTCACGTCGAGCAGCCGGGTCAGCTCGGCGGTGTCCACGCCGTCCTCGAACGCGCCGAGCGCCGCCTCGACCTTGCGCGGGGTGCCGACGCTCAGCCGGGCCTCGATGCGGCCCGCGGCGGCGATCGTGTGGTAGCTGTCGGACTCGACGACCAGCATGGCCAGCCCGGTGTTGAGCCGTTCGATCAGCTTCACCGCCCGCTCGTCGGGCCGCTCGCCCAGCGTCAGCACCAGCCCGGCCAGCGTGACCTGCCCCGCCGCGTGGGCCGCGCTGGCCGCGACCAGCAGGTCGGCCCGGTCGCCGGGGGTGATCAGCAGCGCCCCGTCGGTCAGGTGGTCGAGCACGGCCGGCACGTGCGCGGCGCCGACCACGTAGTCGAGCACGTCGCGGTCGGTGCCGTCCCCTCCGGTGATCACGGTGGCGTCGAGGGCCTTGGCCACCTCGGCGACGGTCGGCGCCGCCACGGCGGCGACCTCCGGAATCACCCAGAACGGGACCGGCAGATCGGTCGCCGGCCGGCTCCCGGCACTTCCCGGTACGTCGTCGGCCGTCTCCACCCGGCGGCGGGCGCTTTCCGGTACGCGGTTAGCGACCACCGCCAGCACAGTCGCGTTGAGGTCGACGAGCGAGTGGTAGGCGCTGCGGGCGGCGGCGGTCAGCGACTCGGCGGTGCGGCCCTCCCCGCTGACGACCGGGATCACCAGGCTGCCGAACTCGGTCGCCAGCCGTGCGTTGAACCCGAGCTCGCGCGGCATCTCGTCGTGCCCGTCGGCCGGCCCGGCGGCGAAGTCGCTGCCGATCACGACGACCGAGCCGCACTGCCGTTCGAGCTCGCGGTAGCGCTCGACGATCCGCCCGATCAGCTCCTCCCACCGCCCGTCGGCGACCAGGGCGGACGCCTCGGCGGCGGTCACGCCGTGGCCGCCGGTCACCGGGTAGCGCGCGGTCAGCAGGCTGAGCAGCGGGTCGCCGCCGGCGGTCGACGGGTCGTCGCCGCGGGCGATCAGCGGGTCGTCGCCGCGGGCGGTCGACGGGTCGTCGCCACGGGCGATCAGCGGGCGGAAGACGCCGATCCGGGCCACCTGGCGGGACAGCAGCTCGACGAGACCGAGCGCGACTGTCCCCTTGCCGACGCTCGGGCCGAGCCCGGCGACGTAGACGCTTCGTGCCACGCCCTCAACCTACCGACCCCGGATGAACGGCGCCCGCCCGTCGGCTTGATGACGTGTGCCAACTAGTCGCTTGTCAGTAGAAGTTCGCGACGGCTAGCTTTCTGGGCTCGGGGCGGACAGGTCGCCCGGAAACGAGGGAGGCGCCATGGAGTGTCGGCAGCTGGACGAAAAGCTCGTCGACATCGAGGTGAAGCTCGACCAGCTGGTCCGGCTCCTGGCCCCGGAGCCGCTCGGGTAACGGCGGTTGACCTATGTCTACTAGGCAAGGGACAATGGATCGTCCGAAGGCGGGAGTGGCCGGCTGGCTCCGGTTTTCGGTTCGAGGACATGGAGATTCTGTGAACAGGACGCTGGAGGAACGGCTCAAGTGGGTCGAACACAAGGCGAGACTTCACGAGGGTTTCGCCGAGGTGGTGGACCGAGACCTGAGCAAGCTCGTCGAGACCACCAAGGGCGTCCTGAGGACGCTTGAGACGCACACCAAGGCTCTGGAGCGGCACGATCAGATCCTGGAGTCGCACAGCCGGGCCCTCAACCGGATCGACCAGAAGGTCGCCGGTGTCGACGAGAAGGTCACGGTGCTCGACCAGAAGATCACCGCGATGGATGAAAAGTTCGAGCGGCGGTTTGTCGGGCTCGAAGTGAAGGTGACCGCGATGGACGAGAAGGTGGACCTGGTTTTGCGGGCGCTCACCGGCCGCGGCGAACCTGTGGTGCCCAGCGCCCGGGTCGCGATCGACTGAGGAAGCCGGGGGCAGGGGTCTGGCGGCTCCTGCCCCCTCAGGGTTTGAGGAGCGGGCCCAGATAGGTCGGGGGATCGGCCAGAAAGCGGCGCCAGTTGGCGACGATCGTGAGCTGCTCCCACGGGGCCTTACGGATGCCGAAGTCGCCCAGTTCGAGGATCGTCGCGCCGGGCAGGGCGGTCAGCATTGGGGAGTGGGTCGCTATGACCAGCTGGGCGCCGGCCGCGCGCAGGTCGGCCAGCCGGGCGACCAGGCTCAGGGTGGAGACGAAGGAGAGGGGTGCCTCCGGCTCGTCCATCAGGTAGAAGCCGGGGCCGCCCAACTTGCGGTCGAGCACCTCCAGGAAGCCTTCGCCGTGGCTGCGGTCGTGCAGGTCGCGGTCCGGGCTGCCGGGAAGGTCCTCGAGGTACGTGTAGAGGCCGTGCATGGTTTCGGCCCGCAGGAAGTAGGAGTGGCCGCGGCCGCCCACGCCCCGGGTCACCCGCAAGAGGTCACCCAGCGGCGACTCGGAGGGGCGCGTCGAGTATCGGGCGCCGCGCGAGCCGCCCTCCGGGTTGAGGCCGATCGCCGCGGCCAGGCCCTCGATCAGGGTGGACTTGCCGGAGCCGTTCTCGCCGACGAGGAAGGTCACGCCCGCGGGCAGGTTGAGGCCGTGGTCGAGCACCGCGCGTACGGCCGGAATGCGCGACCACCACGCCGAGCGGTCGAACGACGTCGCCGGGTCGAGATCGACCCGGCGGATGGGTCGATCCGGCCTATTCCTCATCGTCCTCGTCGGCGCGGGCCAGCCAGGTGGCGAGGCGCTCGATCGGGGTCTCGAACTCCGGGTTGAGGTCGACGAAGGTGCGGAGTTGCGAGCCCAGCCATTCCAGCGTCACGGTCTCCTCGCCGCGCCGGTCGACCAGTTCCTCGATGCCACGATCGGTGAAGTACACGAACCCTCCAGCATGGAAAAGGGGGCGCCGGAGCGCCCCCTTTCAAACAAAATTACGGACGGGGAAGGGACGCCTCGACCAGCGCGGCCTGCTCGGCCTCGTGCATCTTGGCCGAGCCGACCGCCGGGGCGGCGGCGGCCGGGCGGGAGATCCGCCGGAGGCGTACGCCCTCGAGGTGCTCGAGCAGGTTGAGCGCGACGAACGACCAGGCACCCTGGTTGGCCGGCTCCTCCTGCACCCAGGCGAAGTCTTCCGCGTTGGGGAACTGGGCCAGCACCGCCTTGAGCTCGGCCACCGGAAGCGGGTAGATCTGCTCCATCCGGATGATCGCCGTGTCGGTGAGGCCGCGCTCGGCCCGGGCCTGGAACAGGTCGTAGTAGACCTTGCCGGAGCAGAGCAGCACCCGCTTGACCGCCTTCGCGTCGAGCGGCGTGCCGTTGACGCCGGCGTCGCCCATCACCGGCTGGAACCGGCCCGAGGTGAAGTCGGCGACCGACGAGGTGGCCAGCTTGTGCCGGAGCAGCGACTTCGGCGAGAAGACGATCAGCGGCTTGCGCTTGGTCGACAGGGCCTGCCGGCGCAGCAGGTGGAAGTAGTTGGCCGGGGTGGTCGGGTTGGCGACCCGCATGTTGTCCTGGGCGCAGAGCTGCAGGAACCGCTCCGGCCGGCCGGACGAGTGGTCGGGGCCCTGACCTTCCTGGCCGTGCGGGAGCAGCAGCACCAGCGACGACTGCTGGCCCCACTTCACCTCACCGGCCGAGATGAACTCGTCGACGATCGACTGGGCGCCGTTGGCGAAGTCGCCGAACTGGGCCTCCCAGAGCACGAGCGCGTCGGGGTTCTCCACCGAGTAGCCGTACTCGAAGCCCATCGCCGCGTATTCGCTCAGGAGCGAGTCGTGGACGAAGAACCGGGCGTTGCCGGTGGCGAGCGTGCTCAGCGGCAGGAAGTCCTTGCCGGTCTTGCTGTCGACCACCGAGGCGTGCCGGGAGACGAACGTGCCGCGGCGGGAGTCCTGACCGGCGAGCCGGACGGTGACGCCCTGGTTGAGCAGCGAGCCGAAGGCGACCAGTTCGCCGAAGCCCCAGTCGATGCCGCCGTCGGCCGACATCTTGGCCCGCCGTTCGAGCAGCTGCTGGACCCGCTTGTGCGGGGTGAAGCCCTCGGGCAGCTCGACGTGGGCCTGGCCGACCGCGCGCACCACCGAGGCGTCGACGGCCGTGTCGACCTGGGGGTCGGGCTCCTCGATGATGGTGATCCGGCGGGGGGCGGTGCCGGCCGTGTCGCGGGTTGCCTTGAAGACGTGCTCGAGCTGGGACTGGTAGTCGCGCAGCTGCTCCTGGGCGTCGTCCACGGTGATGTCGCCGCGGCCGATCAGCTCTTCGGTGTAGAGCTTGCGGACCGAGCGCTTGGTGTCGATGATCTCGTACATCCGGGGGTTGGTCATCGACGGGTCGTCGCCCTCGTTGTGCCCGCGGCGGCGGTAGCAGACCATGTCGATCACGACGTCCTTGTTGAACGCCTGCCGGTATTCGAACGCCAGCTTGGCCACCCGGACCACGGCCTCGGGGTCGTCGCCGTTCACGTGGAAGATCGGCGCCTGGATCATCCGGGCCACGTCGGTCGAGTACATCGAGGAGCGGCTGTATTCCGGCGCCGTGGTGAAACCGACCTGGTTGTTGACGATCACGTGCACCGTGCCGCCGGTGCGGTAACCGCGCAGCTGGGAGAGGTTGAGCGTCTCGGCGACCACACCCTGACCGGCGAACGCGGCGTCGCCGTGCACCAGCACCGGCAGCACCGTGTATCCGTGCAGGCCCAGGTCGAGGCGGTCCTGTTTGGCCCGCACGATGCCCTCGAGCACCGGGTCGACCGCCTCCAGGTGGGACGGGTTGGCGACCACGCTGACCGTCGTCGAGTTCTCACCGTCCGGCGTCGTGTATTTCCCGGTCTGGCCGAGGTGGTATTTGACATCGCCGGAGCCGTGGGCCGACTTCGGGTCCATCTGACCCTCGAACTCGTTGAAGATCTTCTCGTACGGCTTGCCGACGATGTTGGCCAGCACGTTGAGCCGGCCGCGGTGGGCCATGCCGATGACCATCTCGTCGAGCCCGGCCTCGGCCGACGCCTTCAGCACCTCGTCGAGCAGCGGGATCAGCGACTCGGCGCCTTCGAGCGAGAACCGCTTCTGGCCGACGAACTTGGTCTGCAGGAAGGTTTCGAACGCCTCGGCCGCATTCAGCCGGTTGAGGACGTGCTTCTGCTCCTCGGAGTCCGGCTTGGCGTACTTGATCTCGATGCGGTCCTGGATCCACCGGCGTTCCTCGGGACCCTGGATGTGCATGTATTCGATGCCGACCCGGCGGCAGTACGTGTCGCGCAGAACGCCCAGCACATCGCGCAGCTTCATGCGCTGCTTGCCGGCGAAACCGCCGACCGGGAAGGTGCGGTCGAGGTCCCAGAGGGTCAGGCCGTGCTGGAGCACGTCGAGGTCGGGGTGCCGGCGGATCTCGAATTCCAGGGGGTCGGTGTCGGCCATCAGATGGCCACGCACGCGGTACGCGTGGATGAGCTCGACGACCCGCGCGGCCTTGTCGATCTGGCCCTCGGAGGTCCGCGCCACGTCCCGCACCCAGCGGACCGGCTCGTACGGAATGCGCAGCGCGGTGAAGATGTCGTCGTAGAACCCGTGGTCGCCGAGCAGGAACTCGTGCATCGCCTTGAGGAACTCGCCGGACTGCGCGCCCTGGATGACCCGGTGGTCGTACGTGCTGGTCAGCGTGGTGACCTTGGAGACGGCGTGGTCGGTGAGCGTCTCGTCGCTCATGCCGGAATAGGGCGCCGGGTATTCCATCGCGCCGACCCCGATGATCGCGGACTGCCCGGTCATCAGGCGGGGGATCGAGTGGACCGTGCCGATGCCGCCCGGGTTGGTCAGCGAGATCGTGGTGCCGGAGTAGTCGTCCATGGTCAGCTCGTTGCGGCGGGCGCGGCGCACCACGTCTTCGTAGGCCTGCCAGAACTGCCGGAAGTCCATCTTCTCGCAGTTTTTGATCGACGGGACGACCAGGCTGCGGGAGCCGTCCTTCTTGGCCAGGTCGATCGCGATGCCGAGGTTGATGTGCTCGGGCTGCACGAGGGCCGGCTTGCCGTCGACCTCGGCGAACGAGTTGTTCATCTCGGGGTGGGCGCGGACCGCGCGGACCATGGCCCAGCCGATGAGGTGGGTGAAGCTGACCTTCCCGCCGCGCCCGCGGGCGAGGTGGTTGTTGATGACGATGCGGTTGTCGACCATCAGCTTGGCCGGGACCGCGCGCACCGAGGTGGCGGTGGGCACCTCCAGCGAGGCGTCCATGTTTTGCACGATCTTGGCCGCGACGCCGCGCAGCGTGGTGACCTTTTTGCCCTCGGTGGAGGGCGCGGCGCCGTTGGCCGACGGCTTGGTGGCGGAGGCGGCCGGCTTCTCGGCCGGGGCGGGCTTGGCGGCAGCAGGCTTCGGCGGCGCGGCCGGCACGGTCGGCTTGACCGGGGCGACGGTCGACGCGGCGGGCGCGTCGGTGCCGGCGCGGGCCGCGCTGGCCTTCGCGTTGGCGGCGGTGGCCTCGTCCGGAGTTACGATCGAACCCGTGGCCATCGCCGGCTTGTAGTCGGCGAAGAAATCGTGCCAGGCCGGGTCGACGCTTGTGGGGTCGGCCAGGTATCGCTGGTACATCTCGTCGACGATCCACTCGTTGGGACCGAAGTCCGCGAGTGGGTTCTCATGCGAAGTCTGCTGGGTCGACACTTTCGTGTTCGCCTCTTTCACCATTTTTGTCAGCACGCGACGGTTTTCGTCGCATGGGACGGGAAGGATTCGGAGACAAGGCTACGCCGTGCGCACGCGCGAATCGTGCGCACGTCGGGTGTGAAACGGACCCCGGGTCAGCTGATGTCGCGGGATTTCGTGATCATGGTACCGACCACTCCGCCGACCACCGCGTAGGCGATCAGGACGGCCGCGCCGACCCAGCGCGGAGGGTTACCGGGCAGTTCGGTTCCGGAAACCATCAGCTGTGACGCGGTCGTCGGGACGATCACCTGGAGCTTCTCGAACCACTTGGCCACGTTGTTGCTGAGCAGGATGAAGACGATCCCGACGGCCTGGGTGCCGACCACGTACGTGATCGCGAGCACCAGCGTGGCCGCGATCTGGCTGCGGATGAGCACTCCGGCGCCGACGCCGAGCACGGCCCACAGCAGGTAGGCCAGCGCGTTGAGCCCGACCGCCCGCCACACCGCCGGCTCGCCGAGCTGGGCACCGAGGCCGAGGTCCCTCAGGATCAGCGGGGCGAAGATCAGGTTGAGCACGGTGGTGAACGCCCACACGGCGAGCCCGACGATGACCGAGGCGCCGAACTTGGCCAGGACCACCGACTCGCGGCGCGGGGTGACCAGGAACGTGGTGGTCGCCGTGAGGTGGAAGAACTCGCTGGTCACCACGATCGCCGAGAGCAGTAGGACGATCAGGATGCCGAAGTACTGACCACTGGTGTAGAGGTTGGTCGCGACGTTGACCGGCTCGAGCGAGACCCGGACCTGCTCGTTGTCGCCGGCCGCGGCGCCGCCGACGTTGGCGGCCAGCCAGTTCAGCAGGATGCTCGCCGCGTAGAGCGGGACCAGGATGATCGCCATGATCCACCACAGCGAGGTGGTTCGGATCTTGAACAGCTCGGCTTGGACCAGCCTCATCGGATGCCCGCCTTTCCGGCCGTCAGCTGCAGGAAGACCTGTTCCAGATCGCCGCGCTCGCCGGCCAGCTCGTGCAGCTCGACCGACGCGGTGAAGGCGGCGTGCCCGACCGCGGCCGCGTCGGCCCCGGTGACCAGCAGCGAGCCGTCGGGCTGCCGGACGACCGCGGCACCGAGCGAGCCCAGCGCGGCGGTCAGCTGGTCGGGCTGCGGGGTGCGGACCCGCACCTGGGCCGCGCCCATCGAGCCCAGGACGTCATCGACCGGCCCCTGCTGGACCAGCTTGCCGGCCGCCACGATCACCACGTCGTCGGCCAGCTGCTGCATCTCGCCGAGCAGATGGCTGGAGACCAGGACCGTACGGCCCTCGCCGGCCAGCGCCTTGAGCAGGTCGCGCATCCAGCGGATGCCCTCGGGGTCGAGGCCGTTGGCCGGCTCGTCGAGGATCAGCACGTTCGGGTCGCCGAGCATGGCCGCGGCGATGCCCAGCCGCTGCTTCATGCCCAGCGAATAGCCCTTGAACCGCCGGTTGGCCGCCGGGGTGAGGCCGACCAGGGCCAGCATCTCGTCGGCCCGGCTGTCGGGCAGGCCGGCCGCGCGGCAGATCATGCGCAGGTGGTTGCGCGCGGTGCGGCCGCGGTGGGCGCTCGACGCCTCGAGCACGGCGCCCACCCGGCGGATCGGATCGGCCAGCTCGGAGTAGCGGTTGGCGCCGAAGGTCGCCGACCCGGCGGTCGGCGTGACCAGGCCGAGAAGCATGCGCAGGGTGGTCGTCTTGCCGGCGCCGTTGGGGCCGAGGAAGCCGGTCACCCGGCCGGCGCGGACCCGGAACGACAGGTCGTCGACCGCGCGGAGCTTCTTGTACTGCTTGGTCAGGTGATCCACGACGATCTCGTCGGTGTAGGGCCGGTCCATCGGCGGGGCTCCCTTCCCAGGCGGGATTCGCCGGAGGAGTTCTCGGGCGGGTTTCTCGGTCGGGGCTTCTCGGGCGGGGTTTCTCGGGCGGAGGCGATCAACGTACTAGCCGCCGGCCGTCCCGGCCGCGCCGGAGCCCCCTGTTAACAATCGCCACGAATGTATAGACGGGCGTCCAGACGGCCTGCGCACAAGCCGTTCATCCATCGGCCATATAGACCCACCTGAGCTGACATTCCATCGGAAGTTGTCGCCCTTACACAGGTCACATGGCCGTTCTCATGACCGCCGCCGCCCCCACCGGCACCAGCGGCTACACCCTGCTCATCGCCGACGAGGCCCGTCAGGTCGAAGCCGCACAACGGCTGCGGCACGACGTTTTCGCCGGCGAACTCGGCGCTCGCCTGACCGGCGCGGCCGACGGGCGTGACGTGGACGAGTTCGACGACTTCTGCGACCACCTGATCGTGCGCGACGATGCGAGCGGCGCGGTGGTCGGCACCTACCGGATGCTCTCGCCGAAAGCCGCCCAGCGGGCCGGGCGCCGCTACGGCGACAGCGAGTTCGACCTGAGCAGCCTGAGCCCACTGCGCGACCAGCTGGTCGAGGCCGGGCGCTCCTGCGTGCACCCGGACCACCGCTCGGGTGCCGTGGTCAACCTGATGTGGGCCGGGATCGCCCGCTACCTGCACCTCAACAACGTCCGCTGGCTCGGCGGCTGCGCCTCGGTGCCGCTGGCCGACGGCGGCGCGACCGCGGCCGGCGTCTGGGCCCGCGTGCAGAACAAGCACATGTCCCCGCCCGCGCTCCGGGTGAAGCCGCGCAACCCGTGGCTGGAGCGCACCGAGCTGGTCGGTGACCCCAAGATCCAGCCGCCCGCGCTGCTCAAGGGCTACCTGCGACTCGGCAGCTGGATCTGCGGCGAACCCGCGTACGACCAGGACTTCAACTGCGTCGACTTCTACGTGCTGTTCTCGATGGACCGGCTCGACCCCCGCTACCGCCGCCACTTCCTGGGAGCGACGCGATGATGTGGCAACCAGTCTCCGGATGCGGACCGCACTGCCGCGACGGTGCCGACGTGCCCGCGGCGCCGGGGCTCGCCGTGCTGCGGTTGTCGGCTCTGGCCGGCGTACTCCTCGGGGGTTTTGTTCTGGTGCCGCTGCTGCGCGGCGCCGCGCTGCAGACCCTGGCCCGCACCATGCTCGCGGCGATGGGTGTGCGGGTCGAGCGTCGCGGCCCCACCCCGCGGCCCGGCAGCCTGCTCGTCGCCAACCACGTCTCCTGGCTCGACATCCTGGTGCTGCTGGCGACCTCGCCGGTGCGGCTGGTGGCCAAGGGCGAGGTCGGCGGCTGGCCCGGCATCGGCAAGCTGGCCGGCCTGTCCGGCGCGATCTTCCTCAACCGGGCCCGGCCCAAGGAGTTGCCGCGCACGGTCGGTGAGGTCGCCGCCTCGCTGAGGGCCGGCCGGTCGGTCGCGGTCTTCCCCGAGGGCACGACCTTCTGCGGGGTCAGCCAGGGCCGGTTCCGCCCGGCGATGTTCCAGGCCGCGATCGACGCGGGCGCTCCCGTGGTTCCCGCGTCGATCAACTACGACTCGACCGCGGCGGCCTTCATCGGTGACGACACCCTCTGGGATTCCGTACGCCGAGTGGCCGCGCTACGGTCGCTGACGGTCACGCTGGTGACCGCGCCCGCCCTCCGCCCGGCCCCGGGCGCCGACCGCCGGGGCCTCGCCCGGGCGTCGCAGACCTCGCTCGGCGTCGCCGGATACCGCCTGGCCGCCTGAGCCTTTGCTGAGTCGCCGCCTGATAGTTCTCACAGAAAACTTTCAGGCGGCGTGCAGCGGACCTGCAGTGCGCTGATAAAGAATGGCGCCATGGCCGCCCAGACCCAGTCCAAACCGAGCGAGGCGAAGCTGCTCGTCGTCGAGGACGATGCCAACATCCTCGAGCTGCTCTCCGCCAGCCTGCGTTTCGCCGGCTTCGACGTCAGCACCGCGACCAGCGGCAGCGCGGCGGTCAGCGCCGCGAAGAACGCCTCGCCCGACCTCGTCGTGCTCGACGTCATGCTTCCCGACCTCGACGGTTTCGAGGTCATCCGGCTGATGCGCGAGGGCGGCCAGCGCACTCCCGTGGTCTTCCTGACCGCCCGCGACGGCACCGACGACAAGATCCGCGGCCTGACCCTGGGCGGCGACGACTACGTCACCAAGCCGTTCAGCCTCGAGGAGCTCACCGCCCGCATCCGGGCCGTGCTCCGGCGCACCACCCAGGGCGACGAGGAGCCGTCCCGGCTGGTCTTCGCCGACCTCGAGCTCGACGAGGAGACGCACGAGGTCTACCGGGCCGGCAACCGGGTGCAGCTCTCGCCGACCGAGTTCAAGCTCCTGCGCTACCTGATGCTCAACGCCAATCGGGTGCTGTCCAAGGCGCAGATACTGGATCACGTCTGGAAATACGACTTCCGCGGCGACGACAACATCGTCGAGTCCTACATCTCCTACCTGCGCCGCAAGGTCGACAACGTTCAGCCCCGCCTGATCCACACCCTGCGCGGTGTGGGTTACGTGCTACGCAAGCCCGCAGTGTGAGCGGCGTTCGGTGACCGTCACCGAGCGGATCCGGCATGTCGTCGCGAATCAGCAACCCAAGCTGCGCCGGGTGCCGTTGCGCACCAAGCTCGTCGCGGCGGTGCTGGCCCTGGTCTTCGCCGCGCTGTCGCTGATCAGCGCGGCGAGCACCTACGCGCTGCACAGCTTCCTGATCGGCCGGATGGACAACCAGCTGCACGCCTATGCGCAGCAGGCCGCCGGCTGGACCGGCAGCCAGCTCCAGTTCTCGGTGCTGGCGACCGTCCTGCCGCCGGATTACCTCGTGTCCGTGCGCTCGGTCAGCGGGGTCGGCTGGACCGCCTTCAGCGCGATGTTCACCGATCAGGACCTGCCCCAGCTCGACAAGGGCGTCGACGAGATCAACGAGCACCTCGACACGCCCTACACGGTCCGGTCGCAGGACGGCAAATACATGTGGCGCGTCCTCGTCGAGCGCCTGAGCAACGGCTCGATTCTGCGCGTCGGCCAGCGGATGACCGGCGTCGAGGACGCCACAACCCGGTTGGTCTGGGTCGACGTGCTGGTCGGGGCCGGTGTGCTGATCGCACTGGCGTCGCTCGGCGCCGCGGTCGTGCGGCAGAGCCTGGTCCCGCTGCTGGCGATCGAGCGCACCGCGGCCCGGATCGCGGCCGGTGACCTCAGTCAGCGGGTCCTCGACCCGGAAAACGATCCGACCGGGCCGCCGATGACCGAGCTCGGCCGGCTCTCCCGCGCGCTCAACGCGATGCTCGTACAGATCGAGGCTGCCTTCATCGCCCGGGCGCAGTCGGAGGCGGCGGCCATGGAGGCGGCCGAGGCGGCACGACTCTCGGAGAGCCGGGCCGTCCAGTCCGAGGCCAAGATGCGGCAGTTCGTGGCCGATGCCTCGCACGAGTTGCGCACGCCGCTGACCACCATCCGCGGCTTCGCCGAGCTCTATCGCCAGGGTGCGGTGCAGAACCCCGACGACGTGGCCAAGCTGGTGCGCCGGATCGAGGACGAGGCGGCCCGGATGGGCCTGCTGGTGGAAGACCTCCTGCTGCTGGCCCGGCTCGACCGCGAGCGGCCGCTCAACCTGGCGCCGGTCGAGCTGCCGGTGCTGGCGATCGACGCGGTGCAGGCGGCCGAGGCGACGGCGCCCGACCGCACGATCAGGCTGGAGATCGCCGACGAGCCGGAGCGCCTGGTGGCGTACGGCGATGACGGCCGCCTCCGGCAGGTGATCAGTAATCTGATGACGAACGCCCTGGTGCACACGCCGCCCGAGGCGTCGGTCACCCTCCGCCTGTACGCCGAACCGGGCGACCGCGCGGTGGTGGAGATCAGCGACACCGGCCCAGGCCTGACCGACGTTCAGCGGGCGCGCGTCTTCGAACGGTTCTATCGAGCCGACGAGGCCCGCACCCGGCACACCGAGCGGGAGGCCACCGGCACCGGCCTCGGGCTGGCCATCGTGGCGGCCATCGTGGCGGCCCACGAGGGCAGCGTGGAGGTTCTGAGCGAGCCCGGCCACGGTGCCACCTTCCGGGTCAGTTTGCCCACGCTAAATCCCGATAAAGGCTTCACAGAAAACGTCCAGGGGTAACACAGGCCGATTCGAGAACGACGGGGCAAGGTGGGTGACATGAACGAGAACGAGACCGACCCGCGACCCGCGGACGCCGCCCCGGAAAGCAGCACCCCGGAGAGCACCGGCCCGGAGCAGGGCAGCAGCCCGGAGCGGGCAGAGTCGGAGCAGCCGACCGCCTCCCAGCCCGGCGCCCCTCTTTCGGTCGGAAGCTGGGACCAGCAACAAGGTCAGCAGCCTCAGCCGCCCCAGTCGCCCCCGTCGTCCCAACCGCCTCAGTCGCCTCAGCCGCCTCAGTCGCCGTGGCAGCAGCCGCCGGCCGCCGGGCAGCACCCGACGGTGCCGATGCCCTACGGGCAGCACCCCGGCTACGGCGCCTACCAGCAGCCGCAATACGGCCAGCACCCCGGCTACCAGCAGCAATATGGGCCGCAGGCGGCTTATGCGGCCTGGTCGCAGCAGCAGGCCGCCTCCGCGGGCCAGCAACCCGGCAGCCAGCAACCGGGCGTTGAGGGCACCGCGGCGACCTGGGCCCATCCGGTCGGCACCGACACGCAGACGCCGCAGGCGCCGGGCCGGCCGCGCCGGATCTTCGTGGCCGGCGCCGCGGCCGTGCTGATCGCTCTCGCCGCGGGTGGGGTCGGCGCCGCCACGGCACTGGCCTTCGACAAGAACGGCGACTCGCCGGCGATCCAGACCAGCAACTCGTCGGTGAGCCGGGTCGTCGACCGCTCCTCGCTCGCCCAGATCGCCACCTCGGTGCAGGACAGCGTCGTCTCGATCACCACCGAGTCGGGCGAGGGCTCCGGCGTGATCCTCTCGGCCGACGGCTACATCGTCACCAACAACCACGTGGTGGCGACCGCCCAGGGCAAGACGGTCACCGTCATCTTCTCCGACGGCAAGAAGGTCACGGCCGACATCGTCGGCACCGACCAGCGCGACGACCTGGCCGTGGTCAAGGCGTCCGGCGTCAGCGGCCTGCACGCGGCCACCTTCGGCAGCAGCGCCAAGATGGAGGTCGGCGACACCGTCCTGGCCATCGGCAGCCCGCTCGGCCTGGAGGGCTCGGTCACCGCCGGCATCATCAGCGCCAAGGACCGCACCATCCAGTCCAGCAGCGAGGACCAGCAACAGCCGCAGGGCGACCCGTTCGGCGGCGGCCAGCAGCAACAGCAGCAGCAGGGCAGCAGCAACACGATGTCCGGTCTGCTGCAGACCGACGCCCCGATCAACCCGGGCAACTCCGGTGGCGCGCTGGTCAACACCAACGGCGAGGTCATCGGCATCAACTCGGCGATCGCCACCCAGGGCCAGGGCAGCGGCAACATCGGGCTCGGCTTCGCCATCCCGAGCGACAAGGCCTCCTCGATCGCCAAGGACCTGATGGCCGGCAAACAGCCCGCCCACCCGGCCCTCGGGGTCAGCGTGGCCGACGCGGAGAACGGCGGGGCGCTGGTCAGCACCGTCACCGCGGGCAGCGCCGCCGCCAAGGCCGGCCTGCAGCAGGGCGACGTGATCACCGCGGTCGACGGCAAGGCGATCAACGGGTCGGACGACCTGGTCGCGGCCATCCAGAGCGGCTCGGTCGGGCAGAAGATCTCGATCGACTTCACTCGCAACGGCGCCAAGAAGACGGTGAGCGTGACCCTCGCCGAGGCGCAGTAGTAGAAGCTTCTCCTCCCCGGTGCGGGGGGGGGGGGGGGGGAGTGGGGGGGTGGAGAGCCGCCCCCCGCCCGGG
>NZ_JBFBAD010000036.1:0-86895 GCF_040682075.1 Actinoplanes sp. NPDC051411
GTGGGCGACCTCGTCGCCGCCGCCGCTGCGCAACTTCGACCGTATGCCGCGCATCCGTTCGGAGCGCCCGGCGTTCGACGCGAAGTTCCCCGAGCTGGCGGCCGGCGAGCAGTCGCTCGCAGGGCCGCCCGAGGGTGGCGCCAGACCGCTGACCAGCGAGTCTCGCGGCGGTGCGACCTATGCGGAAGACATCGGCAGCGAACGCGACCACTGAGGTCTGTTCTTTCGGAAGGCCCGCTCCCACCCGGGAGTGGGCCTTCTTTTTCGTCGCAAAAATGATTTGACGGCACCGATAATCTGATCCTCCGTGCCTGTTGGGGCTCGAGGGGGGCTTCTTGCCCTCTCGACCCACAGGAGTTCCACGATGCGCCGCGCACCGGCCCTCTCGTTCCTGCTCGCCACCGTCTTCATCGACATGCTCGGCCTCGGCCTGATCGTGCCGATGGTCCCCGCCCTGATGGGGTCGGTCACCCACGATCCGGCCCACGCCGCCCTCTGGTCCGGACCGATCGACGCCAGCTACGGCATCCTGCAGTTCCTCACCGCGCCCCTGCTCGGCCGGCTCGCCGACCGGTACGGCCGCCGGCCCGTCCTGCTCAGGTCCCTCGGCTTTCTCGGCGTCGACTATCTCGCCCACGCCGTCAACCCGACGATCGCGTCGCTGATGCTCTTCCACGGGCTGGCCGGCGCGTTCGCGGGCACCGGGACGGTGGTCAACGCGTACGTCGCCGACGTCACCCCGCCGGCCGGCCGGGCCCGGGCGTACGGCCTGATCGGTGCCGTTTTCAGCCTCGGTTTCGTGGCCGGGCCCGCCCTGGGTGGGCTTCTCGGTGCCGCCGACCTGCGGCTGCCCTTCGTCGTCGCGGCGCTGCTGGCCTTCACCAACGTCGCCTACGGCCGGCTGGTCCTCCCCGAATCCCGCCCCGGCGACCGGATCACGCCGATCGGCTTTCACAGCCCATTCGGGGCGCTGTCCGCCGTGTTGCGCCGCCCGGTCCTCGGCCGGCTGGCCGCGGCCCGCTTCTGCTCCGACATCGCCCGGAACGTCCAGCAGGCGCTCTGGACCTTCCTCGTCACCTTCCAGCTGGGCTGGGGCACCGCTCGAACCGGCTTGGTCATGGCCGTCGGCGCCTTGGCCGGGGCGCTGTTCTCGGCTCGGGCGATCGGCCCCGTGGTACGGGTGCTCGGAGACAAGCGCGCGGCGGTTCTCGGCGCGGGCCTGAGCACCGTGGCCTTCACCGGCACCGCCTTCGCCACCTCGGGAAGCCAGATCTATCTGATGCAGGCGATCGGCGTCCTCTCGGGCATCGGCAGCGCGTCGGCGCAGTCCTGGATCTCCCGCGTGACGGGCTCGTCCGAGCAGGGGACCGTCCAGGGTGCTCTGACCTCGGGGGCGGCGCTGGCCGAGGCGGTGATCCCGGCGCTGGCGAGCGCCCTGTTCGCCTGGTCGCTGCCGCTCGGCTTCCCCGGTCTGCCGTTCCTGGCCGCCGGGGTGTTCGCGTCAGCGGGGGCGGTGCTGCTCGCCCTGACCCGCCCGCCTGTGCCCGTGTCTTAGCCCCGGGCTGGCTCAGGCCCCGTCGGTCCCGTCGGTCCCGTCGGTCCCGTCGGCCCTACCGGCCCCACCCGCTTCTGGGTGGGGTCGAGTAGACCGGCCGGGTCCGACAATTCTCAGCGGTTGTCCACAGGCCGGATCACGGCGCGCAGGGCGGCGGTCAGCGGAACCGGGTCGAGCGGTGCGGCGGTGACCAGGGCGTGGAGCATGGCGCCGTCCAGGAGCGCCACCAGCATGCGGGCCTTGGACCGGCCCACGCGAGGCTCCAGGAGATCGGTCATGCCGGTCAGCCACGTCTCGGCCAGGGGGCGGAGGGCCGGATCGCGGGCGGCGGCGACGAAAAGCTCGTACTCGATCTGGGTTTGACCCCGGTCTTCCAGATAGCCGAGCGCCAGGTCGGTCAGTGCGGCCGGCAGGTCGCGCGCGCCGCGGAGGGCGGGGGCCCGCTGCCGCAGGTCGGCCTTCAGATCGTCGGTGGCCTGGCGGAGGCCGGCGGCGATCAGGTCGTCGAGGGTGGGGAAATAGTAGGTGGTCGCGCCCAGGGGAAGGCCGGCCCGCGCGGCGACCGCGCGGTGCGTCGTGCGGCCGATGCCGACCTCGGCGATCACCTCGATCACCGCGGCCGCGAGGGCGGCCCGGCGCGCCTGGGGATCACGAGGCCGGCGCTCCGGCGGCCGGGAAGGTGCGGCCGGCGTGGTGGTCGCGGCCTCGGTGGGCGTCAATGGGAGCCGCCCAGGTTGAGGGTGACGACGCCGGCGATGATCAGGGCCATGCCGGTCACCTTGATCACGGTGATCGGTTCGCCCAGGAAGGCGGCGCCGATCGCCACGATCGCGGCGGTGCCGAGGCCGGACCAGATCGCGTACGCGATGCCGACCTGCACGCCCTTCACCGCCTGGGACAGCGCCACGAACGAGATGATGTAGCCCGCCCCGCAGGCCAGCGTCGGCCAGAGCCGGGTGAAGCCGTCGGTGCTCTTGATCGTGCTCGTCGCGAAGACCTCGGCGGCTATCGCCGCGAGGAGGTAAAGGTACGCCACCATGGCTGCGCTCCTTCTGTACGAACGTACTAGTACGATCGTACAGATGTCGATGATCTCGGTGCCCGGTGGTCGCGTGACCCTGTCCGACCGGCGTACGCAAAGCTCTTGGTCGGTCGACCTGGAACCGTTCCGCCTGGCGTCGGAGCCGGTGACCCAGGCCGGCTACGCCGAGGTGCTGGGGGAGCGGCCGAGCGCGAGCCCCGGCGAGCGGCGCCCCGTCGACGGCGTGTCGTGGACCGACGCGATCCGCTACTGCAACGCGCGGTCGCTGGTGGAGGGGCTGACTCCGGCTTACCGGGGCGGCGACGACGTCACGTGGGTCGAGGAGGCCGACGGCTACCGCCTGCCGACCGAGGCCGAGTGGGAGTTCGCCTGCCGGGCCGGCACGAGCGGGCCGCGGTACGGACCGCTCGACGAGATCGCCTGGCACCGCGCCAACTCCGGCGGGCACAGCCACGACGTCGGTGAGCTGCGCGCCAACGCGTGGGGCTTCCACGACATGCTCGGGAACGTCTGGAACTGGTGCTGGGACCTCTACGACCCCGAGGTCTACGGCGGCTATCGGGTCCTGCGCGGCGGCGGTTGGTTCGACGAGCAGTGGAGCTGCCGGGCGGGCGTCCGCCGCCGCAGCCACCCGACCTTCCGCGTCGACGACGTCGGCTTCCGCGTGGCCCGCTCCGGGTCATAGCCAACCGGCCCGGTGACGGGATCGGGCGACCTCCCCGTGCGTGGCGAGCGAAGCGGCCCCAGTGACCGGGTTGGGTTGGTGCCCCTGCGACCGGGCCCGGTCAGGGCCGATCGACTTAGCGCGCGTGCGGCGCCAGCCCGTCCGATGAGCGGGTTGGGCCGCCGCCCGCGACCGGTCCGGCTCGGGGCGCCGATCGCGGGTCGGCTTAGCGCGCGTGTGGTGGCTGTGACTGCCCCGTCCGGTGACCGGGCTGGGTCCGCCGTCGGTGGTTGGCCGCCGTCCGCGGCCGGGCCGGGTGGGTGCTGATCGGGCGGGTCACTTGCGCGCGTGTGGCGACCACCCTGTCCAGTGACCGGGCTGGGCTGCCGTGCCGGGCTGGGCTGCCGCGCCGGGCTGGGCTGCCGTGCCGGGCTGGGCTGCCGTGCCGCGCCGGGCTACTGCACGGCCTCGTGCCGCGCCGGATTGGCGCTGATCGCGCGGGTCTGCTTAGCGCACGTGTGGCGACCAGCCGTCCGGTGACCGGGCCGGGCTGTCGGCCGGGTTGGTGCCGAGCACACGGACTGGCTCAGCGCGGGACGGGCGGCGGAACCGCGCCGGCCGGACCGGCCTGGGCGCCGACGGCCTCGGCCGGGGTGACGGCGGCGAGCGTTTCGGCCGGGGTTGGCTGAGTAGGGACTGGCCGGGAGAGCCCGGCGGCCTCGGCGGTTGCGGCGGCCTCGGCGGTTGCGGCGGAGTGGCGGCGTAGTTCGGTGGGGAGGACCAGCAGGGCGATCAGGGCGCCGGCGCCGCCGACTGCCACGAAACCCCACGGTGGGGAGAGGTGGTCGGCGGCCAGGCCGGCCAGCGGGCCGCCCAGGGCCACCCCCACCGTGAGTGACGAGTTGTGCAGGCCCATCGCCTCGCCGCGGGCGCCGGCCGGGGTCATGCGGCTGACCGCGTCGGCGCTGGCGGTGATGGTGGGGGCGCAGAGGGCGCCGGCCGGGATCAGCAGGATCGCGATCAGCCACCAGTGGCCGCCGCCGATGCCGACCACGATGGTCAGCACGGCCATCGGGGCGAGCATGAAGACGGCCGGGAAGCGGCGGCTGAGCGTGCCGTACGCGAAGCCGCCGAGCAGCGAATAGAACGCCCACAGCGACATCACCAGGCCGGTCCACGACAGTTCGCCGTTGGACCTCAGGACGGCGACCACGCTGACGTCGGTGCCGGAGAGGACCAGGGTGGCGGCCATCGTCACCGCGAGGACGGCCACGAAGCGGGGGCGCAGCCAGGAGCGGCGCGGGATGCGCTCACCGGCCGCGATCGGGGCCTCGTGGGCGGCGCGGACCGGCGGGTTGAGCAGCCACAGGCCCAGGCCGGAGACGAGGATGCCGCCGGCCAGCGCATACATCGCGACGTGGGGGCCGGGGCCGGTGGCGAGCAGGACGCCGAGCGCCGGGCCGGCCATGAACGACAGCTCGGTGGTGATCGAGTCGAGGGCGAAGGCGGGCAGCCGGTGCGACTCCGGGGTGAGCGCGGCCACCGACTGGCGGGCCACCGCGAACGCGGGCAGGGCCAGGAGGCCGCCGATCAGGGCCGAGACCAGGAGGGCCCAGTAGGGCACGGTCGGGGTGAGAGCCCAGAACAGCACTTCGGCGATCGTGGTCAGGAGCAGCACGATGCGCAGCCCGCGGCGGTCGACCAGGCGGCCGAGCACCGGCGCGCCGGCCGAGCCCCCGATGGTCCACGCGGCGCCGACCAGGCCGGCCGCGCCGTAACCACGGCCGAGGTCGGTGACCACGTGCAGGGTCAGGACGACCGCCCCGGCGGCGATCGGCATCCGGGCGAGGGTCGCCACCGCCAGCAGCGATTTGAGCCCGGGCAGGGCGAGCGTCTCCCGGTAAGGCTTGAGCAGCATGACAGTCCTGACCTCCGACTGCCATCCTGCCTTGCCGGTACGACATTTTTCCAACCGCTTTAAGGGAGCTCACGGTCGGAAACCGGGCGAAAGAGCCCAGGTCACACCGGATCGACGATCGGGGCGCCAGTGGTGGCGACCGATGCGGTGCGGAACTCGTCGAGCGCCGCCTCGGTGGTGCCGGCCGAGACGCCGGCGGTCAGCTCGAGGACGACCGTGGTGGCGAAACCCTCCGCTTTCGCGTCGAGCGCGGTCGCGCGTACGCAATGGTCGGTGGCGATGCCGACCACCTCGACCTCGGTCACCGACCGGGACCGCAACCAGTCGGCCAGGGTCTCGCCGGCCTCGGTTCTGCCTTCGAAGCCCGAGTAGGCCGCCTTGTGCTCGCCCTTGTGGAAGACCGCCTCGATCTGGCCGGTCTGCAGCTCGGGGTGGAACTCGGCGCCCGCCGAGCCGACCACGCAGTGCTGAGGCCAGCTGTCGAGGTAGTTGGGGTGCTCGCTGAAGTGGGCGCCCGGGTCGATGTGCCAGTCCTTGGTGGCGACCACGTGGTCCCACCGCTGCCGGGCCCGGCTAAGCACCAGCGAGATGCCCTTGGCGACCGCGGCACCGCCCGGCACCGCGAGCGAGCCGCCTTCGCAGAAGTCGTTCTGTACGTCGACGATGATCAGGGCACGGGACATCGGGACCCCTCAGGTGGTCGGGACGATCGTGACGGGGACGGCCGGGTCTCCGGCGGAGAGCTTGAGACCCTCCCACGGTATCGAGATCAGGCACTGGCGGAGGTGTTCACGGGAATCGGCCAGCGTGGTCGCCTCGGCCGGTTGACCGGCGGTGATGAACGGCCGCTGGAGCAGGCGGTCGTTGGCCTCGTGCCTCGGTGTCCCCTGGGAGAAGATGATCTCTTCGGTGGCGGTGCCGGTGGGCTTGTGACGGCGTACGGCGGTCTTGCGGCCGCCGACGGTGGCCTTGTTTTCCGAGCGTTTGACCACCGGTTTTCCGTCGACCTCGACGAGTTTGTAGACCAGGCCGGCGGTCGGCGCGCCCGAGCCGGTGACCACCGCGGTGCCGGCGCCGTACATGTCGACCGGCTCGGCGGCCAGAGCGGCGATCGAGTATTCGTCCATGTCACCCGAAACGATGATCTTCGTGTCGGGGGCACCGAGCGAGTCGAGCAGCTCGCGGGAGTGCTGGGCGAGCACCGACAGGTCGCCCGAGTCGATGCGGACCGCCCGCAGGCCCGGGCCGGCGGTGGCGATGGCATTGCGAATGCCTTGCGCGATGTCGTACGTGTCGACCAGCAGTGTCGTGTTTTTCCCCAGGGCCGCGACCTGGGACGCGAACGCGGTCGGCTCGTCGTCGTGCAGCAGCGTGAACGCGTGCGCCGACGTGCCGGTGGTCGGGATGCCGTAGCGCGCGCCGGCCGCCAGGTTGGAGGTCGAGGCGAAGCCGGCCAGGTAGGCGGCGCGGGCGGCGGCGACCGCGGCGTCCTCGTGGGTGCGGCGCGAGCCCATCTCGATGATCGGACGGCCGCGGGCCGCGGTGACCATGCGGGCGGCCCCGGCGGCGATCGCGCTGTCGTGGTTGAGCACGGACAGGATCAACGTCTCCAGCACCACACACTCGGCGAAGGTGCCGGACACGGTCAGGATCGGGGAGCCGGGGAAGAACAGCTCGCCCTCCGCGTACCCCTCGATGTCGCCGGAGAAGCGGTAAGCCGCCAGCCAGGCGGCGGTGTTGTCGTCGACGATCTGCGAATTCCGCAGGAATTCGACGTCGGCGGAGGTGAATCGGAAGTCGCGGATGAGCTCGATCAGGCGGCCGGTGCCGGCGACGACGCCGTAGCGGCGGCCGATCGGCAGGCGGCGTGCGAACACCTCGAAGACGCAGCGCCGGTCGGCGGTGCCGTCCCGGAGCGCGGCGCTGACCATGGTCAGCTCGTACTGATCGGTGAGCAACGCGGGGGCGAAGGAGTCCACCCGACCACCCTATTGCAGGGGAGGGCTCCTTACGAAGGTCAGCGTGACCTGCGGTTCGGTGCTCCGATTCCCCGATCGGCCGCAACCGGTGGCACCATGGGGGGCATGGCGTTGCCACAGGTCGCTCCCGTCGAGACGCCGGAGATCGAGGATTCACCGGCCGGCGACCGGCCGTGGGTGACGATCGTCTGGGACGATCCGGTAAACCTGATGTCGTACGTGACCTGGGTTTTTCAAAAGCTCTTCGGCTACAGCAAGGACAAGGCCGAGGAGCTCATGATGGACGTGCACACCAAGGGCAAGGCCGTGGTTTCCAGCGGTGCCCGCGAGCGCATGGAAATGGACGCCAACCGACTGCACGGATACGGTCTGTGGGCGACGGTCGACCGGTCCTGAAAACTCTCGGGGAGAGCTGATGTTCCGACGCAAGGGGCGCCATTGCGTGGCCACCTTCGCCGTCGATGAGGTGCGCGTGCTGCGCAAGGTCGCCGGCGAGGTGGTGGCACTTCTGACCGACGGGATGGACCACGGTGATCCGGTGGTCACCCGGCTCTTCCCCGACATCTATCCGGATCGCCCGGAGGACTCCCGGGAGTTCCGGCAATACACCGAGGGCGACCTCAAGACCGGCAAGATCGATCAGGCCGGCGCGATTCTCGCGGCCCTGCCCGACGAGGGCGAGGGAGAGGTACGCCTCGACGACGAGGCGGCCGACGCGTGGCTACGCGCGATCAACGACGCCCGCCTCGCGATGGGCACCCGGCTCGACATCACGGCCGAGACGGATCTGAGCGAGGAACTGGACGAGGCGATCCTGGTCGACCCCAGTTCGAGCCGGGTCTTCCAGCTCAGCGTCTACGCGTACCTCGGCTATCTGCAGGAGTCCCTGCTCAACTCGATTCCGGAGATCGACTGAGCGCCGGTCGGTGTGGTCACGGCCACCCCCGGCCGGGCGAAATACCACGGTAATGTGAACCACGTGCTGACCATCGACAGTGCGATCGTGGACGCGATCGTCGCCCACGCCCGCCGGGACCATCCGGACGAGGCCTGCGGCGTGATCGCCGGGCCGGCCGGCAGCGACCTGCCGACCCGGCTCATCCCGATGGACAACGCCGCCCGGTCGATGACCTTCTACGAGTTCGACTCCCTCGAGCAGCTGCGGGTGTGGCGCGAGATGGACGACAACGACGAGGAGCCGGTGGTCATCTACCACTCGCACACGGCGACCGAGGCCTACCCGTCCCGCACCGACGTCTCGTTCGCGGGCGAGCCGGGCGCGCACTACGTTTTGGTCTCGACTCGCGAGCCGGACTCGGAGGAGATCCGCTCGTTCCGCATCGTGGACGGTGTGGTAACCGAGGAAGAGGTCAACATCGTGGATGCGACGGTTGACGCGTGAACGTTGGTGCTGTGCAGTCGTACATGTTCGGGCAGAGCCCGGTGACAGTGGTCTACGAGTGTCGCTGACGACACCTCAGCAGACCCGTCCTCTGTTCGACCCTAATCAGGAGCATTCACTGCCATGGCCATCGAAGTTCGCGTTCCCACCATCCTGCGCAGCTACACCGGCGGCGCCAAGATCGTCGAAGGTGCGGGCGACACGCTCGCCGGCCTGATCGACGACCTCGACACCCGGCACAACGGCTTCAAGGGCCGGCTGATCACCCCCGAGGGTGGCCTGCACCGGTTCGTCAACATCTACGTCAACGACGAGGACGTCCGGTTCCTCGGTGCGCTCGACGCCAAGCTCAACGACGGCGACTCGATCACCATCCTGCCGGCGGTGGCCGGTGGGGCGCTCGGCTTCGCCGCCGCGGCCGCGCTCCTGGGACCCCGTCCAACCATCCCGACCGCCGCCCCTGAGCAGACTGAAGGCTGAGCCCGTGGCTCGTTTCGAGAGCCTGCTCGACGCTCTGGGGGGCACGCCGCTGGTCGGCCTGCCCCGACTCTCGCCGACGGTGCCCGACGGGGCACCGCCGGTGCGTCTCTGGGCCAAGCTGGAAGATCGCAACCCGACCGGCAGCGTCAAGGACCGGCCGGCGATGTTCATGGTGCGCGAGGCCGAGGAGTCGGGCCGTCTCCGGCCGGGTGACACCATCCTGGAGCCGACCAGCGGAAACACCGGCATCTCGCTGGCCATGGTGGCCAAGCTGCGAGGCTATCGCCTCGTCTGCGTCATGCCGGAGAACGTCTCGGCCGAACGGGTCCAGCTCCTCCGGATGTACGGGGCGGAGATCATCTTCTCGCCGGCCGCGGGAGGCTCCAATCAGGCCGTGGCGACGGCGAAGCAGATCGCGGCCGAGCATCCGGACTGGAAGATGCTGTTCCAGTACGGCAACCCGGCCAACGCCCGCGCGCACTACGAGACCACCGGCCCCGAACTGCTGCACGACCTGCCGACCATCACGCACTTCGTGGCCGGCCTCGGCACCACCGGCACCCTGATGGGCACCGGCCGCTACCTGAGGGAAAAGGTCGAGGGCATCCAGATCATCGCCGCCGAGCCGCGGTACGGCGAGCTGGTCTACGGCCTGCGCAACATCGACGAGGGCTACGTCCCCGAGCTGTACGACGCGGCCGTGCTCGACCGTCGCTTCTCGGTCGGCACCCGTGACGCCGTGCTGCGCACCCGCCAGCTGGTCGAGGTCGAGGGCATCTTCGCCGGGTTCTCCAGCGGCGCGATCCTGCACGCCGCGCTCGCCGTCGCGCACGAGGCGGTCAAGGCGGGGCGCAAGGCCGATGTCGCGTTCGTGATTGCGGACGGCGGCTGGAAGTATCTGTCGACCGGCGCCTATGGGGGCACCCTCAATGACGCCGAAGAGGCCCTGGAAGGACAACTCTGGGCGTGACGCGCCCTTTTGTTGTGTTCCGTAGGCCCGGCCGCGGGAATTAGTGTTCGTTCCGCGGCCGGGCGCAATTCGCTAATAGAGTGCGGCGAGCATCACCGCGCCGGCCATCGGAACCGAAGCGCCGAGCAGCAACATCCACGGCAACGTCGGTCGATGGATCGACAGGAACGCGCCGACCGCCGAGCCGACGCTGACCAGGCTGAGCAGCGCAAGGGCGGGCATGAACCAGAACGGCGTGCCGCCCAATGCCGTCAGCAATCCGCGTGCGCCCACGCCGACGCCGGTCAACCCGAGGCCGGCGGCATAGACCGACATGCCGAGTAGTCGTGCTGGTGCCGGGGCCGGATCGTCGGCCGCCGGAAAGCGGAAAAGTACCTCGTCGCCACCGAATCCGTCGATGATCGGTGTAGTCTCCCACGCACCGAACGGCATGATCGTCGCCGCTTCGGTGTGCGTCGTACGGCTCTGTTCGACCGTGGTCACGCTGCCCCCGCCTCCCGTCCACAAGTCCTCACTTTGTGCAACGGAAACGACTCACCGGACGTAACGGGAATTGCGTTAATGGCCGAGGTCACGGGCGGTGTGATGTACGTTGTCGATTTAGCGACAAATCGATCAGACGTTTACCTGGCATGCTGCTCGCGGCGTACGCTTCGCCTCGTGAATGACTGGTCTGCCGACTGCACCACGGACCGGTCGGGCGGGGCGTGGTCGACCCAGCGTGAACCAAAGGGACCCGTATGCGACTGACCGTTCTCGGCTGCGCCGGCAGTTTTCCGGGCCCCGAGTCGGCTTGTTCCGCCTATCTTGTCGAGGCCGAGGGCTTCCGTCTGCTGATCGACTTCGGATCGGGCTCGCTCTCCGCGCTCCAGCGGTATTCGGACGTGAACGGCGTCGACGCGATCCTCTTGACCCACCTGCACTGCGATCACATGTTCGACGCGTGCCTTTACGTGGTGGTGCGGCGCTATGACCCGGCCGGGCCCAAGCCGCCGATCCCGGTCTATGCGCCTCTCGGTGCGGCCGAACGAATCTCCACCGCCTACAGCGGCGACAACGAGCCGATCGACGACGTCTATACGTTCTACGGTCTTCAGCCCGGGACTTTTCCGATCGGGCCGTTCACGGTCACGGTCGACCGGGTCAATCATCCGGTCGAGACCTATGGCGTACGCGTGGAGCAGGGCGGGAAAATCCTCGCCTACTCCGCCGACACCGCGCCGTGCGAAGCGCTTCTGCGCCTCGCCACCGGGGCCGACCTCTTTCTGTGTGAGGCCAGTTACCTCGACGGCGCCGACAATCCGCCCGGCCTGCACCTGACCGGCGGCGAAGCCGGCGAGGCGGCGACGAAGGCCGACGTCGGGCGGCTGCTGCTGACCCATCTCGTTCCCGCGTGGGTCTCGGAGGCATCTATTGTGGATGCCGCCTCGGCTGCTTACGCGGGGCCGGTTGAGGTCGTCCGCCCAGGCGCCCGGTACGATCTCTGAGCCGTGCTGGGGGGCGGAACGGCTGAGGACGCTCTGCAACACCGGCCTGCACCACTTGAACGGGATCTTGGAGTTTGCTGCATGCGCATCGTTCGCCTGGCCAACTTCGTGACGACCCATACCGGTGGCCTGCGAACGACCCTCCGCAGCCTCGGCGAGGGTTATCAGCGCGCCGGGCACGAGGCGGTGCTGATCGTTCCCGGTCGGCAGCGCTCCGACGACATGACCTCGCAGGGCCGCGTTATCACCCTGCCCAGCGCCCCTCTGCCGCGCACCGGTGGCTACCGCGTGATGGCCGGCCGGCGCGAGCTGACCCGCCTCCTCGACGAGCTCGAACCCGACCGCATCGAGGTCTCCGACCGGGCCACCCTGCGCTGGACCGGCGGCTGGGCCCGGCAGCGCGGCGTCGGGTCGATGATGGTCTCCCACGAGAGCCTGGCCGGGCTGCTCGGCGTCTGGGGCATGCCGATGCGCGACTCGCTCGCCGACCGGCTCAACCTGCGGACGGCCGAGACCTTCGACCAGATCGTGTGCACCACGGCGTTCGCGGCGACCGAGTTCCGCCGCCTGGGCGTGCCCAACCTGGTCGAGATCCCGCTCGGGGTCGACCTCGACGTGTTCCACCCTTCGCGGGCCGATGAGACCGTCCGAGCCCGCTATGCGCGGGAAGGCGAGCTGCTGGTGGTCTTCTGCAGCCGGCTGTCGGCGGCCAAGCGGCCCGAACTGGCGGTCGACGCGCTGGCCGCGCTGCGCAACGCGAAGGTGCCGGCCGTGCTGGTGGTGGCCGGCGACGGCACCCGGCGGCCGGCGCTGGCCTACCGCTCGGCCCGGCTGCCGGTGCGCTTCGCCGGTCACATCGCCGAACGGGCCGATGTGGCCGCCCTCCTGGCCAGCGCCGACGTGGTGGTGGCGCCCGGTCCGGTGGAGACGTTCGGGCTGGCCGCGCTCGAGGCGCTGGCCTGCGGCACGCCGGTGGTGGTCAACGCCGCGAGCGCGCTTCCTGAGGTGGTCGGCGAGGCGGGGGTCGCGGTGGCGGGAACGGCCGAGGCCTTCGCGGACGGCGTACGCGAACTGATGGGCCGCCCGGAGCGCGAGCGACGGGCGGTGGCCCGGGAACGCGCCGAGAATTTCGGATGGCCGCAGGCCGTCGAGGGATTCCTGCAGGCCCATGGTGCGATGTCGGCGGCGGCCCCGAGCCCCGTGGCCATCGGCCGGCAGCGCCCGGGGGCGGTGCTGCGGCCGGCCGTGCCCGGTCCCGGTGCCCCGGCCGCATAGCCGGTTATCCACAGGGCCGGGGCGGGCAGAGCGGCCCGGTGACGCAGAGCATAGGGTTGAGGACATGGCACGTCCCGACGGCCGATCGGCCGACCAGCTGCGTCCCGTGTCCCTCACCCGGAGCTGGAGCATCCATCCCGAGGGCTCGGTTCTCGTCGAGTTCGGCAACACCCGGGTGCTCTGCACGGCCAGCGTGACCGAGGGGGTGCCGCGCTGGCGCAAGGGATCGGGCCTCGGCTGGGTGACCGCGGAATACGCGATGTTGCCCCGCGCCACCAACACGCGCGGTGACCGCGAGAGCATCAAAGGCAAGGTCGGCGGCCGCACCCACGAGATCTCCCGCCTGATCGGGCGCAGCCTGCGGGCCTGCATCGACCTCAAGGCGCTGGGCGAAAACTCGGTCGTCCTCGACTGCGACGTGCTCCAGGCCGACGGCGGCACCCGCACGGCCGCGATCACCGGGGCCTATGTGGCGCTCCACGACGCGGTGAGCTGGCTGGCCGGGCGCAAGTCGCTGGCCGGCAAGGTGGAGAAGGTCATGCACCGGTCGATCCAGGCGGTCAGCGTCGGCATCATCGACGGCGAGCCGCGGCTCGACCTGATGTATCTGGAAGATGTGGCGGCCGAGGTCGACATGAACGTGGTGTGCACCGGTGACGGCGACTTCGTCGAGGTGCAGGGCACGGGCGAAAACGGCGTCTTCCGCCGCGACCAGATGGACGCGCTGCTCGACCTGGGCGTCCTCGGCTGCTCCGAGCTGGCCGCCGCGCAGCAGAAGGCGCTGTCCCAGTGACCGCCAAGCTGCTGCTGGCCACGGCCAACAAGAAGAAGCTGGTCGAGCTCCAGCGCATCCTCGACGCGGCGCTCGGCAGCAACCGGGTCGCGCTGGTCGGGTTGGCCGACTTCGAGGACTATCCGGACGTTCCCGAGACCGGGCTGACCTTCGGCGAAAACGCGCTGATCAAGGCGCGGGCCGGGGTGTCCCGCACCGGACTCCCTACGGTGGCCGACGACTCCGGTCTGGCGGTCGACGCCCTCAACGGGATGCCGGGCGTGCTGAGCGCCCGCTGGGCCGGCCGCCACGGCGACGACCAGGCCAACCTCGACCTGGTGCTCGGCCAGATCGGCGACGTGCCCGACCAGCATCGGGGCGGGGCGTTCGTGTGCGCGGCGGCGCTGGTGCTGCCCAACGGGCGCGAGCATCTCGTCGAGGGCCGGCAGCCGGGCAAGATCCTGCGGGCCCGGCGGGGCGACGGCGGCTTCGGCTACGACCCGATCTTCCTGGGCGACGGGCAAAATCGCACCAACGCCGAGTTGAGCCCGGCCGAGAAGGACGCGATCAGCCACCGGGGCAAGGCGTTCCGCGAGCTGGCCAAGGTGATCGCCAAGGAACTGCCCAGCTGACGTCCCGGTTTCAGGTGGCCGGGACGATGAGGTTGACCAGCTTCGGTGGACGGACGATCGTGCGGGTGACCGGGCGGCCGCCGACCGCGGCGGCAACGGCCGGCGAGGCGAAGGCGCGAGCCGCCAAGGCTTCCCCGGTGATGTCAGGCGGCACCTCCAGGCGGTCTCGGATCCTGCCGTTGACCTGGACGACACAGACGACCGTCGCCTCGGCGGCCAGGGCGGGATCGATCGCGGGCCAGCCGGCGCGCGCGATGCCGGGCTCGTGGCCCAGGCGTGACCACATCTCCTCGGCCGTGTAGGGCGTGAACAGCGACAGCACGACGGCCACCGCCTCGACCGCCTCCCGCACGGCGGAAGCGGCCGCGCCGCCCTCGTCGATCGCCTCGCGGGCGGCGTTGACCAGCTGCATCGTGCGAGCGAGCGCCACATTGAAGCGGCGCGACTCGACCAGCGCCGTGATCTCGCGCAGCAGACGGTGGGTGGTGCGGCGCAGAGTCGGACTGCCCTCGTGGCGCCCGGCCGGCACGTCATCGGCCACGCGCCCGGCCGGCACGTCATCGGCCACGCGCCCGGCCGGCACGTCATCGGCCACGCGCCCGGCCGGCACGTCATCGGCCAGGCGCAGCGCTCGGGACAGGAAGCGGACGGCGCCGGACGGGGAGACGTCGGCCCAGTCGATGTCGTCCTCCGGCGGGCCCGCGAAGAGCATGGTCAGGCGGACGGCGTCCACCCCGTACGTAGTCAGCTGCTCGCCCAGGTCGACCAGGTTGCCCTTGGATTTGCTCATCGCGGCGCCGTCCAGGATGACCTGGCCCTGGTTGAGCAGGGCGCGGAACGGCTCGGTGAACTCGACCAGGCCCATGTCGTGCAGGACCTTGGTGAAGAAGCGGGCGTACAGCAGGTGCATGGTGGCGTGCTCGACGCCGCCGACGTACTGGTCGACCGGCAGCCAGCGCTTCGTCGCCGCCGGGTCGAACGGGCCCTCGGCGTAGTCGATCGACGGGTAGCGCAGGAAATACCACGACGAGTCGACGAACGTGTCCATCGTGTCGGTGTCGCGGGTGCCCGGCCGGCCGCAGCGCGGGCACGGGGTGGCCGGCGATGCCGCGCCCCGCGGGTCGGGCACCGTCACCGGCAGCTGATCGTCGGGCACCGGAACCTCCCCGCAGGCCGGGCAGTGCACGATCGGTATCGGACAACCCCAGAAGCGCTGGCGCGACACCAGCCAGTCCCGCAGGCGATAGCTCGTGCCGTCCGGGGAACGGCCGATCCAGTTGCGCTGCATGGTCAGGACGGGTTCCGGCCAGTGGCCGGTCAGGGCGTCCATGTCGTCCAGCAGGCGGTCGGCGTACGACGTGATGCGGAAGAACCACTGGGTCAGGTCGCGGGGTTCGACCTCGGCGCCGCAGCGTTCGCAGTGTCCGTCGATGACCTGCTCGTTGGCCAGCACGGTCCGGTCGGCCGGGCACCAGTTGACCGCCGCGCGGGCGCGGTAGGCCAGGCCGCGCTCGAAGAACCGCAGGAACAGCCACTGGGTCCAGCGGTAGTAGGACGGGTCGGAGGTGTGCAGCCGGGTGCGCCAGTCGACGCTCACCGCGTAACGCCGGAAGGACTCGGCCTGGGTCTCGATGTTGGCGTACGTCCACGTCGCCGGGTGCTGGTCGCGTTTGATCGCCGCGTTCTCGGCCGGCAGCCCGAAGGAGTCCCAGCCGATCGGGTGCAGCACGTCGTAGCCGCGCTGGATCCAGTAGCGGGCGATGGCGTCGCCGAACGCGTACGCCTCGGCGTGGCCCATGTGCAGGTCGCCGGACGGGTAGGCGAACATGTCGACGACATAGCGCCGCTCGCCGGAGCCGCGGGGCGCGAAGAGGTCGAGGGACTGCCACACCGGTTGCCACCGCCGCTGCATCGCCTCGAAGTCGTACCCCTCGGTCGCCATGCCGGGACCTTAACGATCCCTCATGCGCCCCGCAGCCCGATTCTCACCCTGGAAGGGCGCCGCGCCGCCGCCGGGCCCGGCGGAGCACCCGCAGCACGAAACGCGGCCGGAACAGCACTTCGGGCGGCACGCACCACGACCCGCGGCCGCACGAGCGACTCCAGGTGCGGGCGGCTGACCGAGATCAGCAGGCGGGCGGCCGTCAACCCGGCCATCCCGGCGCCGACTACTACGGCGTGGTCCGCCACGGTAGCGAGTTAACTACAAAAGCCCCTCGGCGAGGTCGCGCCGGCGGACGACTTCTCGAGCCTGTTCGAGCACCGGCGCCAGGAACACGTCCGGTCCGGGCACCCCGGCGAACGGCTCGACCGCCGCGATCGCCGCCTGCCCGGCCGGCGACGGGGTCAGCGGTGCGCGCAACTGCAGGCCGCGGACGGCCGCCAGCAGCTCCACCGCGAGCAGGCTGGTCAGGTTGTCGAGGACCGTCCGCAGCTTCTTCGTCGCCGCCCAGCCCATCGACACGTGATCCTCCTGCATGCCGCTGGTCGGCAGCGAGTCGACCGAGGCGGGCGAGGCCAGCCGGCGGTTCTCGGCCACGATCCCGGCGGCCGTGTACTGCGCGATCATCAGGCCCGAGTTGACCCCCGCGTCGGGAGACAGGAACGGCGGCAGGTCGCGGGAGCGGGTGACGTCGAGGAGCCGGTCGACCCGACGCTCGGAAATCGCCCCCACCTCGGCCGCCGCGATGGCCAGGAAGTCGGCCGCGAAGCCGAGCGGCGCCCCGTGGAAGTTGCCGGTCGACTCGACCCGGCCGTCGGGTAGCACCACCGGGTTGTCGACCACCGAGATCAGCTCGCGGCCGCACACCGAGACCACGAAGTCGAGCGTGTCGCGGGCCGCCCCGGCGACCTGCGGGGCGCAGCGCATCGAGTACGCGTCCTGCACCGCGTGGTCGAGGTTGTCCCG
The DNA here is from genome assembly GCF_040682075.1 of Actinoplanes sp. NPDC051411. Lineage (NCBI taxonomy): Bacteria > Bacillati > Actinomycetota > Actinomycetes > Micromonosporales > Micromonosporaceae > Actinoplanes > Actinoplanes sp. NPDC051411. The sequence goes on from NZ_JBFBAD010000036.1 coordinate 17,085, forward strand.
GTGGGAGTCCATGATGTGCGAGTTTTGCAGCAGCGACCGGATATTGGCCGCCGACGCCGCCTGCCCCGGATGCGGCCGGATCTCGTGCAGCTCGGGCAGGAACGGCCGCTCCGAGCCGAGCATCGCCTCGATCGCCAGCGCCGCGGTCACGTCGGCCATCCTGAACAGGTGCCGGGCGTCGTCGATCGCCAGCAGCAGCATGCCCAGCATGCCGTCGGTGCCGTTGATCAGTGCGAGGCCCTCCTTGGCCGCCAGCTCGAGCGGCTCCAGCCCGGCCGCGTGCAGCGCCTCGGCCGCGGCCTGACGGGCGCCGTCCTTGCCGACCACCCAGCCCTCGCCGAGCAGCACCAGCGCGCAGTGGGCGAGCGGGGCGAGGTCGCCCGAGGCGCCGAGCGAGCCGTGCTCGGGCACCCACGGCGTGATGTCGTGGTTGAGCAGGTCGGCCAGGCCTTGGGCGAGCAGCGGGCGGACACCGGAACGGCCCAGCGCGAGCGAGCGCAGCCGCAGCAGCATCATGGCCCGCACGACCTCGCGCGGCATCGGGGCGCCGATCCCGGCCGCGTGCGAGCGGATCAGCGCGTGCTGCAGCTCGGCCCGCCGCTCGGGCGCGATCGACGTGCTGGCCAGCGCGCCGAAGCCGGTCGAGACGCCGTAGACCGGGCGGCCCGAGGCCTCGATGTTGTCGACGATGGCGCGGCTGGTCGCCATCGCCTCGACGGTGGCCGGGTCGATCTCGACCCGGGCATCGCCGCGGGCGACGAGCAGGACGTCGGCGGGTGTGACCCCGGTGGTTTTCACAGTCACGATCATTGGAGCACTCCGTCGTGCAGAACTGTCCGGATCAGGGGAACGCCCGGCCGGTAGGCCAGGTGCAGGTGGGACGGCGCGCCGAGCACCGTCAGGTCGGCCTTGGCGCCGACCACGAGGCGCCCGATGTCGGTGCGCCGCAAGGCATCCGCGCCGCCGGCGGTCGCGGCCCGGACCGCCTCGGCCGGCGTCATCCTCATCTCGCGCACGGCGAGCGCGATGCAGAACGGCATCGAGCTGGTGAAGGAGGAGCCGGGATTGCAGTCGGTCGCCAGCGCCACGCGCACACCGGCGTCGATCAGCCGCCGGGCGTCGGGATAGGGCGAGCGGGTGGAGAACTCGGCGCCCGGCAGCAGCGTCGCCACGGTCGTCGAGCCGGCCAGGGCGTCGACGTCGGCGTCGGTCAGGTGCGTGCAGTGGTCGGCGCTCGCCGCGCCGAGTTCGACCGCGAGCCGCACGCCCGGGCCCGCCGCCAACTGGTTGGCGTGCACGCGAAGGCCGAGGCCGCGCTTCGCGCCGGCCGTCAGCACCGTGCGGGCCTGCTCTTCGTCGAACGCGCCCCGGTCGCAGAAGACATCGACCCACTTCGCGTACGCCGCGGAGCCGTCCAGCATCGGCCCGGCGACCAGCGCGACGTAGTCGTCGGCCCGACCCGCGTATTCGGCCGGGACGACGTGCGCGCCGAGGAACGTGGTCTCGCCGGTCAGTTCCCCGGCTATCCGCAGCGAACGGGCCTCGTCGTCGACGTTGAGCCCGTATCCGCTCTTGATCTCGATCGTGGTCGTGCCCTGGCGCCGGGCCTCGCCGACCAGCCGGCCGGCCCCGCGCCGCAGCGTCTCGTCGCTCGCTTCGCGGGTCGCCGCGACCGTGGTGCGGATGCCGCCCCCGGTGTAGGGCTCGCCGGCCATCCGGGCCGCGAACTCGGCCGCCCGGTCACCGGCGAAGACCAGGTGGGAGTGGCTGTCGACGAAGCCGGGCAGCACCGCGGCGCCCCGGGCGTCGATCCGCGCGTCGGCGGCCGGGGCGTCGCCGCGCGACCCGATCCAGGCGATCCGGTCGCCGTCGATCACGATCGCCGCGTCACGTCGCAGGCCGAGCGGCCCCTCGCCCGCACCCTCGTCGTTGGTCACGAGTTCCCCGATGTCATCGACCAGAACGCTCATGCCCCGACCACCGCCCGGATCGTCGTTCGCAGTTCGCGGGCCACATCGATGCTCACGTGCCGGCCGCCGGCCACGACCGTGCGGCCGTCGACGATCACGTGGCTGACATCGGCCGCGGTCGCCGCATAGATCGCGCCGGCCGGTTCGGCGCCGGCCGTCCGCACCCCGTCGAGTCGCACCGCCACGAGGTCGGCGCGCCGGCCGGGCGCGATCGCCCCGGCGTCGTCCCAGCCCAGCGCGTCGTGCCGGGCCGCCGCGCCGGTCAACTCGGCGCTCGTGAACCGGCCGCGCTGCTCGCTGGCCAGCCGCTCGTTCATCTCGAGCCCGCGCATCTCCTCGAACATGTCGAGCACGGCGTGGCTGTCGCTGCCGAGGCTGAGCGGGACACCGGCCTCGACGAGGTCGCGGGCCGGTCCGATGCCGTCGGCGAGATCGCGTTCGGTGGTCGGGCAGAAGCAGACTCCCGTGCCGGTGCGGCCGAGCGTCTTGACGTCGTCGTCGGTCAGATGTGTGGCGTGGACCGCGGTCGTGCCGGCTCGCAACAGCCCGTGGCGGTCGAGCAGTTCGGTCGGGCTGCAGCCGTGGACCGCGCGCGTCTGCTCGTTTTCGGCCCGCTGCTCCGAGAGGTGGAGGTGCAGGGGCCCCCGCACGATCAGGCCGGTGAGATGTCGCGCGGGCACCGCGCGTACGGAATGAAGGGCCGAGCCGATCCGGGCGTGCGGGGCCTCGGAGAGCTTGGCCACCCGCTCGGCCCAGGCCTCGGGGCCGGCGTCGCCGAACCGGCGCTGGGCCGCGGTCAACGGCGCACCATCCACACTGGACGAGAGATAGAGCGTGTCCAGCAACGTGATCCGGATGCCGGCGTCGGCGGCCGCGGCGATCAGGGCCTCACCCATGGCGTTCGGGTCGGCGTAGGGCGTGCCGTCGGGCGCGTGATGCAGATAGTGGAATTCGCCGACCGCGGTGATGCCCGACAGGGCCATTTCGGCATAGACGGTTCGGGCGAGCGCGAAATAGCGGTCGGGGTCGATGTTTCCGGCGACCTGATACATGAGGTCGCGCCAGGTCCAGAAGCTGCCGCGCTTGTCGTGCGTGCGCCCGCGCAGCGCCCGGTGGAAGGCGTGCGAATGCACGTTGGCCAGGCCGGGAAGCACCAGGCCGGGCAGCGACTCGCCCGCCTGCGGCTGGTCGGTGGTCACCGCGGTGATCCGGCCTTCGGCCGTCTCGATGCGCACATTCTGGGCGATGCGGTCGCCCACCCAGGCGTACGCCGCGTGGAAAACGCTCATGACAGTTCTTTCAGGACGGTCGCGAGTGCCTCGACCCCGGCCGCGCAGTCGGCGTCCTCGGCGTGCTCGGCCGGCGAATGCGAGACGCCGGTCGGGTTGCGGACGAACAGCATCGCCGTCGGCAGCAGCCCCGAGAGCACGCCCGCGTCGTGGCCGGCGCCGGTGGGAAGGATCGGGGCGTCGCCGAGCCACTTCGCGATGCCCTGCGCGAACGAGGGGTCGAAGGTGACCTCGGCGCTGACCGACTCGGGGGTCACGTCGACCCCGGTGCCGTCCCGCCCGGCGCGATCCTCGGCCCGCTTGGTGACCGCCTCGACCAGCGTCTCGAGCGTCGGGGTGTCGGCCGCCCGGGCGTCCAGCCAGCCGCGGACCAGCGACGGGATGGCGTTGGTGGCGTTCGGCGTGATCTCGGCCCGGGCCACGGTGGCGTGCGCACCGGCCAGCCGGGCCTCCTTGTTGGCGGCCAGCACCGTATAGGCGAAGGTCAGCATCGGGTCGTTGCGATCGCTCATCCGGGTCGTGCCGGCGTGGTCGCCGCGACCGGTGAAATCGAAGCGCCAGCGGCCGTGCGGCCAGATCGCGCTGGCCACGCCGACCGGGACGTCGAGCGCCCTTCCTTGCTCGATGTGCAGTTCGACCAGAGCGCCGATGCGACCGTGCAGCTCGGGGAGCTTGCCGGCCGGCTCGGTGCCGAGCGCCTCGGCGAAGGTGACGCCGTCGCGGTCGGTGAGCCGGGCCGCCTTGCCCGGTTCGATCACGCCGGCCATCAGGCGGGAACCGAGGCAGGGCACGCCGAACCGGCCGCCCTCCTCCTCGACGAAGGCCACGATCGCGATCGGGCGGCTCGGCCGGTGCCCTTCGGCGCGGAGCCGGTCGACGGCCAGGAAGGCGCTGACGATGCCGAGCGGGCCGTCGTAGCCGCCGCCGTGCGGAACCGAGTCGAAGTGCGAGCCGGTGAGGAGCGCGTTGCGCCCCCACGGCTCGCCCCACCACGCGAACAGGTTGCCGTTGCCGTCCTCGGTCACCGGCAGGTCGCGGCGGTCGGCCTGGTTGCGGAACCAGTCGCGCAGGACCAGTTCCGGCTCGGTCAGCGCGTACCTCAGGTAGCCGCCGCCGTCGGCGCGGCCGATGCTCTCGATCTCGGCCCACAGGGCCGTGAAGGCTTCGGTGCTCATCGCTTCATCGGGATGTGGACGCCCGCGGCCGCCGCCGACTCGTAGCCCGCGTCGACGTGGCGGATCACGCCGGTGCCCGGGTCGTTGGTCAGCACCCGCTCGATCTTCTGACCGGCCAGCTCGGTGCCGTCGGCCACGCAGACCTGCCCGGCGTGGATCGAGCGGCCGATGCCGACGCCGCCGCCGTGGTGGATCGAGACCCAGCTGGCCCCGCTGGCCGTGTTGAGCATGGCGTTGAGCAGCGGCCAGTCGGCGATCGCGTCGGAGCCGTCGAGCATCGACTCGGTCTCGCGGTAGGGCGAGGCGACCGAGCCCGAGTCGAGGTGGTCGCGGCCGATCACGACGGGCGCGCTGATCTCGCCCCGGGCGACCATGTCGTTGAAGCGGACGCCCGCCTTGTCGCGCTCGCCGTAGCCGAGCCAGCAGATGCGGGCCGGGAGCCCCTGGAAGGCGACCCGCTCGCCGGCCATCTTGATCCAGCGGGCGAGTTGCTCGTTGTCGGGGAACAGGTCGAGGATCGCGCGGTCGGTGGCCGCGATGTCCTTGGGGTCACCGGACAGGGCGGCCCACCGGAAGGGGCCCTTGCCTTCGGCGAACAGCGGCCGAATGTAGGCCGGAACGAAGCCCGGGAAGTCGAAGGCGCGCTCGAACCCGCCGAGCTTGGCCTCGCCGCGGATCGAGTTGCCGTAGTCGAAGACCTCGGCGCCGGCGTCGAGGAAGCCGACCATCGCCGCGACGTGACGGGCCATGCTCGCCCGGGCCCGGTCGGTGAATTCCTCCGGCTTGTCGCGGGCGAAGTCGGCGGCGTCGGCGAGCTCCACCCCGACCGGGATATAGCTGAGCGGGTCGTGGGCGCTGGTCTGGTCGGTGACGATGTCGATGCCGACGCCCTTGACCAGCAGCTCGGGGAAGACGACCGCCGCGTTGCCGACGACACCGATCGAGATCGGGGTCCGGTCGGCCTTGGCCTGCTCGGCCCGGCGCACCGCGTCGTCGAGATCGTCGGCGATGACGTCGAGGTAGCGGTTTTGCACGCGTCGCTCGAGCCGCGACCGGTCGATGTCGACGATCAGGCAGACACCACCGTTCATGGTGACCGCCAAGGGCTGGGCGCCGCCCATGCCGCCGCAGCCCGCGGTCAGCGTGAGGGTGCCGGCCAGGGTGCCGTGGAAGCGCTTGGCGGCGACCGCGGCGAACGTCTCGTAGGTGCCCTGCAGGATGCCCTGGGTGCCGATGTAGATCCAGGAGCCGGCGGTCATCTGGCCATACATGGTCAGGCCGAGCTTTTCCAGCCGGCGGAACTCGGGCCAGGTCGCCCAGTCGCCGACCAGGTTGGAGTTGGCGATCAGCACGCGTGGCGCCCACTCGTGGGTGCGGAACACCCCGACCGGCCGCCCGGACTGCACCAGCAGCGTCTCGTCGCCCTTGAGCTCGTCGAGCTCGCGCACGATCGCGTGGTAGGACGGCCAGTCGCGGGCAGCCCGGCCGGTGCCGCCGTAGACGACCAGGTCTTCCGGCCGCTCGGCGACCTCGGGATCGAGGTTGTTCATCAACATGCGCTTGGCGGCCTCCTGAGGCCAGCCCTGCGCCGTGTACGTGCTGCCGCGCGGTGCCCGGATCTCCACTGCTCTCCTCCTAGGCTTCGAAAATGTGACGTCGGGTGGCGGTCGCCTCGAACTCCTCCAGCCGGCGTTGCGCCGGCTCCGGATCGGCGTCGCAGATCGCCTGCAGCAGCACCATCGCCATCGCCATCGGACCGGTGTGCAGGTCGAAGACGAGCTGGGTGCCGACCGCGGCGGGCAGCGCCACGTCGGCGGCCTGGGCGGCCGGGCTGACCGCCGAGTCGGTGATCACCACGACGGCGAGGCCGGTCGCCTTGGCCTCGCGGATCGCGTCGAGCGACTCTCTCGGATAGCGGGGGAGCACGACCGCCAGCACCGCCGACGCGCCCGCGTGCCGGGCCTGGTCGAGCCGGTCGAGAAGATTGGTTCCACCGGTGTCGAGTATTCGCACGTCGGGCCGCACCTTGGCGGCGAAATATCCGAAATAGCCGGCCAGGGGCGCGGCCGCCCGCAACCCGATCACCGGGAGGACCGGCGAGTCGGCCAGGAACCGGGCCGCCCGCTCGACGTCGTCGAGCCGGCCCAGCTGATCGCGGAGCCTGGTCAGATGGTCGGCCTCGGCCTGCACGGCGAGCTGCATCGCATTGTGCTCGGCCGGCTGCTCCGGCCGGGTCTCGCCGGGGGTCAGCCACCGCATCTCGCGGCGGAGCGCCGGATAACCCTCATAGCCCAGCGCCATCGCGAACCGGGTCACCGACGGCTGGCTGACGCCGGCCAGATCGGCCACCTCGGCGGCCGACAGATAGGCCACCCGCTGCGCGTGCTCCATGAGGCAGTGCGCGATGCGCCGCTGGGTGGGCGTCAGCCGCGCACCGTGAAAGAGGTCGAGCACCCGCTCGGCCGGCCTGACCGCTCCGTCATTCACAGGAGCAATTTATGCATAAAAACTTTCAACACGCCAGGCTTCGCCTCGAGCTCGTACGTGCCGATTTCGCGTCGGTCGCGTTATCGCCCGCCAGCGGCTCTCGCCCGACCGGCGACCAGGCGAGGGTGGCTCGCTAGCATCACGGTCGATGAGGCGGATGAAGGAAAAGCTCGGCGCCGTCTTGGCCGCCCTCGCGCTCTTCGGCGGCCTCGTGTGCGTCCTGTCGGTGCCGCGAGTGATCTTTTCCGGCCTGGTCGACGCCTATCCGCTGCAGACGATCCTCAGCGTCGCCGTCCTGCTCGCCGGCCTCATCATCACCCCCCGGATGCGCAGCCGTGACGCGTTTCGCCGGATCGAGACCTGGGTCGCCGCCGGCAACTGGATCTCCGTCCCGGTCGGCCGCTCGTGGCCGTGGACGTCTCTGCTGCAAACTCCCGACTCGGTCGTCGTCGACCGGGCCTGGCAGTCCATGGTCGACGACCACCTCTTGATCACGGCCGGCGAGCTCCACTGGAGCGACAACGCCCTCGGCGGCGCCGTGGACGGCTGGGTGGGCCGGGGCGTCTTCGTCGTCGTCCACCTCCCGGTCGAAACCGAGCCGATGGGGATCCGCCGCCCTCACCGCACCATCGGCACCTCGCACCGCCTCGACCTGCCGGCCCTCAACGACGCGTTCGAGAACGGCGAGATTCCCCCGTTCACCGCGATCGACCGGTCCCTGTTCACCTTCGAGGCGCTCGAGGGCAGCCTGAGACCCGAGGCCGTCGACAGCCTGATTCGGCGCACTCTGCGCTGCGTCCACCTGCTCGACCTCGGTCCGGACCTCGCCGACGATCGCTGAGCCCCCGCAGCCGACGTCAGTGGCAGCGGGAAGTAGCGGCCGCTCCCGCCAGATCCAGCGACGTATCGGCCGGTGCCGTCGTGTCGGCAGCCGGCAACGGGGCGGCCGAGGAGGCGACAGACGCTGTCGTCGGCGCCGCCGAGGACTTGGCCGGGGACGGCGACTTCTTCTTGGCCGGTGTCGGAGACGACGAGTGCGGCGTCTCGACGGTCCCGCCACCGGACAACCGCGCCGACGACTTCTGCGTCTTCTCCGGCGAGAGGGAAATGCCCGAGAGCGTCGCCGTCCGCCCGTACACGTCAGAGATTTTGATCTTGAAAGGGCCGGACCCGGCGCCGCCGTCGATGATCCAGTCGTTGTAGTCGGCGCGCTCGGCGGTGTGGAAGGTGCCACCCGGGCCGGCGACCTTGACCGAAGACAGCTGATTGCCGTGGTTGTCGATCAGCGCCGACCAGTAGTACTGCGAGGTGCCCTCCTGCATGCGCACGCTCAGCGGGCCCGGCGTGGCCGGGTTGACCACCGTCTTGTACGTGATCGGGATGACCCCGGCCGACTCGGCGCCGATCTTCTTGAACGCGGTGCGGCTCAGGTCGAGGTGGCCGGCGTCGCACTCCGGGCACTTGTCGACGACCTTGACGCGGACCTTGCCCTCGGGGCCGGTGACGTCGAGGTAGGTGCCGCAGGCGGCCGCGTTCGAATACTCGGAGGGGCCGAGCGCCACGAACAGGTCGTCGTCCGGGGCGGACGGGTACGAGCAGTTCGGGGTGCCGCCGTCGAGGTCGTAGAACGTCGCCTTGCCCGAGTGGCCCGACGTGGCCGGTGGGGAGGCGCAGGCCGAGCCGCCGTTCTGCAGGATCAGGGCGACGCCGACGATGGCGGCGAGCACGACCGCCCCGGCCGCGGCGAGCCACCGGGGGTTCGGTCCGATCCGGCGGTGCGATCGCGGGCGGATTTCGGTCACGATGAGGCATCCTTCGCCGGCCGCATCGACCGGCGCAACAAATCTAAGAGAGCCCTAAGACAACGGGATCGCCCACTCGGACGACACCGTACGGCGCATCCGGGATCAGGTTGATCGCGAACAGCAGGCCCTCGTCGTACCGTCGGTGCCGGCCGAGAACCTTCAGCGGCTGGCCCGTACGTTCGCCGGTCTCCTGATCGATCGTCGTGACCAGGCACCGGGCGCACGCCGAGGCGGCCCGGAACCACACGTCGCCGACCCGGAGCCGCCGGCCCAGCCACTTGTCCTCGGCCCAGGCCGGCGCACCGCTGACCACCAGGTTGGGCCGGAACCGGGTCATCGGGACCGGCTCCGCGCCCACCTCGGCCAGCCAGTCGTTGACCGCGCCGAGCGACGCCGAGTTGGCCAGCAGCACCGGGTAGCCGTCGGCCAGGCTGGTCACATCGCCCGGCCCAGACGGCCCCTGCACCTTGCGCCCGGTGGGATCGGCCTGCCAGGCGAGCCTGGCCGGCCTTCCGAGGTACGCGCTGACCCAGCGCGACTCGGCGATGCGGGTCGGCGCCTTCTCGTGGCTGCTGAACACCCGCACGAACTCCTCCGGGCCCTCGGCCGGTTCCCGCACGTGAAGATCGGGGAGACCGGGCGCGCTGAGCGTCAAGCCGCCGGCTTCCGGGCGTACGCGTATGCGGGCGAGCCGTGGATCGTCGCGCTGGGTGATGCCGACGCCGTCGTCGTCGACCAGCATCCAGCGGCGGTCGCCGGCCAGGCCCCACGGATCGACCGCCACGCTCTCGTGGTCGAGCCGGTGGGCGCCCTTGACCGGGTGGGTGTAGAGCGCCGTGATCCGCATCGGAAAAGCTTTACATGGAAACGAGCGCCGGAAGTACCTCCGCGGCGGCGCCGCGCAGATTGATGCGGGCCACCGAGTCGAGCGGGGTCGGATCGGGATTGACCTGGATCACCGTGCCGCCCATCCGGGCCGTCACCTGAGGAATCTCGGCCGCCGGGAAGACCACGCCCGAGGTGCCCACGGTGATCAGCACGTCGCAGTTGGCGGCCGCGGCCACGGCCGCCTCGAACGCGTCGGCCGGCAGCGCCTCGCCGAACCACACCACCCCGGGCCGGATCGGCGCACCACAGTGATCGCACGGCGGCGGGGTGACCCGGCCGTCGTCGGTTTCCGCCGTTCCTTCCACCTCGGCCGGCCGCCCGCAGGCCGAGCAGCGCGGCGCGAACAGGCTGCCGTGCAGGTGGATCGGCTCCTTCGAACCGGCCCGCTCGTGCAGGTCGTCGATGTTCTGCGTGACGACGACGCATTCCGGCGCCCGCTGCTCGATCGCGGCCAGCGCCCGGTGCCCGGCGTTGGGCTCGACCCGCTCGACGGCCGCGCGGCGCCCCTCATACCAGCCCCAGACCAGGGCGGGGTCGTCGCCGAACGCCTCCGGCGTGGCCAGCCGCCGCGGATCGAACCGCTCCCACAGCCCGGTCAGCGCGTCGCGAAAGGTCGGAATGCCACTTTCGGCCGACACACCGGCCCCGGTGAAGATGACGATCCGCTCGGCCCGGTCGATCAGGTCGGCGGCTTCTCGCAGGTCGATGTCGCGCATGGCGAAGAGTCTGTCGGATCAGCGGGCCAGCGGCATCCACATATAAATCTCGTCGCGGTCGTCACCCGGCCCGACCCGCAGCGCCCCCGGCAGACGCCCCACCTCGGTGTAGCCCAGCCGCTCGTAGAACTTCTCGGTGCCCGCACCGGCCCGAACCGTGACGTGCAACGCGGCCAGCCCCATCGCCCGCCCGACCCGCTCGGCCTCCCGCATCAGCGCCGAGCCGAGCCCCCGCCCCTGCCCGCGCGGCGTCACCATGACCCGCTTGAGCACCCGCCAGTGCTCCTTGAGCCCGAACCGGTTGTCGACAATGAACAACAGACCGGTCAGTTCACCGCAGTCGGTCTGCACCAGCAGCCGGTCGGGCCCGGCCTCGACCGCGGCCAGCGACACCTCGGCCAAAGGCCGGACATCCTCGGCCCCTACGGTCGGCACGAAACCGACCGCCCCACCCGCGTTGGTCACCTCGACCCACAGCTCGACGATGCGCTCCCGCAACTCGTCGGTGATCGGCGGGTCGAGCACGAACGCGATAGTCATGTCGCCAATTCTGACCTGGGGGTTCCGCTGTCCACGGCCGGGCGGGCCGGCGTTGCGGCTCGCGGCGGTAGGGTGCGGCCATGGACGACCGGGCAAACGTCGGCGCGGTCGCGGGACACTTCGTCACCGAGACGCTCGACTATGCCGGAGGACGGCAGGTCACGGTCTATGTCCCGCCGGCGCCGCCGGAGGCCGTGGTGTTCGCCGGCGACGGCCAGTTGATCGCACCCTGGGGCGAGGTCCTCGAGGCGGCCGACGTGCCGCCCACGATGATCGTCGGTGTCCACCGGCTGGCCGACGAGACGTTGCGGCTGCACGAATATTCTCCGCGCTTCGAGCCGGACCGGTTCGCCGCACATGAGACGTTCTTCGTCGAGGACGTGCGCCGGTGGGCACAGTCACGGTTCGGCATTTCGATGCCGGCGGACCGTACAGCCGTGTTCGGTGTCTCCGCGAGCGCAGAGCTGGCGCTCGCACTCGGGCTCCGGCACCCTGACGTCTACGGCACAGTCTTCGCCGCGTCCCCCGGCGCCGGCTATCGGCCTCCGGTGCCCATGCCGGGTCCGCTTCCGCGCACCTATCTGGTCGCCGGCACCGAGGAGCCGTTCTTCCGGGAGAACGCGGCAAGGTGGGCGACCGCCCTGCGCGACGCGGGCGCGGACACCATCCTGACCGAGCGGCCCGGACCACACGGCGGCCCCTTCTGGCGAAACGAATTCCCCCTGATGGCGGCATGGGCCTTCAACCGCTAGCCACCACGCGCCGGGCTCAGCCACCGACCCGCTCTTCAGCTCGGCCTCGGCCCCTGCGGCGACAACCGTGCCGCTCGCGTCACTGATCACGCCCAAGGCACCCATGCCGAGCTCGTCGTAGCCGTCCTCACCCTGGCAGCCGTTGTCCTCGACGGTGACGAACTGGCCCGCTCCAAGCTCGACCGCGCCGCTGATCGAGAAGGTGACAGCCGCAGCAGAGGTCGCTGGAGCACTTGGCTTAGACGGCTTGCCGGTGCTCCGGTGCGGTCAGATCAGCCCCGCGACGGCCACGACGAACGGCCAGATTCGTCTGGGAGCTCCCGGGGAGGCGTCGGTTCAAAAATGACGCGCCGCGCCGGGCCCGCGACGTAGTCGGTCATCGGCTCGCCCTGATCTCGCTGTGACGGTGACAGGATCACAGAGTGATCGATGCCCCGGTCAGCCGTCGAGCGCGGACAGCAGAACCAGAAGTAACCGCCCCCCGCAGTGCAGGCCCACCGCTATGTCACCGCCCCGCCGACCGCGCCCACCGCCGTGTCACCGCCCCGCCGACCGCGCCCACCGCCGTGTCACCGCCCCGCCGACCGCGCCCACCGCATGGTTGAACCGCAACCACCGCACCGCGGGGCCTCCGGGGGCTCGGCCCCCGGAGCGAAATAGCGAGACGACACGGTTCACGCTTTCCGTGAACACACTTCGCCCTCGGCTCGTGCGGAAGAAGGGACTTGAACCCTCACGCCCTCTCGGGCACGGGAACCTAAATCCCGCGCGTCTGCCTGTTTCGCCACTCCCGCGAGCGAACGCGACCGCCGGCCTCATGGCTCTGACCGGCGGAGCGTTGCATGGAGTGTAAACGCTGGCTACCGGGAGCGTCTGTCCCCGGTCAGTCGAGGCCGAGGTCTCGGCGGAGCTTGGCGACGTGTCCGGTGGCCTTCACGTTGTACATAGCGCGTTCGATGGCGCCGTTTTCGTCGATGACGAAAGTGGAGCGGATGACGCCGGTGACGGTTTTGCCGTACATCGTCTTTTCGCCCCATGCGCCGTAGGCGGTCAGGACGCTCTTGTCCTGGTCGCTGACCAGCGGGAACGTGATCGCGTCGCGTTCACGGAACTTGGCCAGTTTGGCCGGGGTGTCGGGGGAGATGCCGACGACCTCGAAGCCGGCGGCCTGGAGTGAGCCGAGCGAGTCGCGGAAGTCGCACGCCTGGGTGGTGCAGCCGGGGGTCATCGCGGCCGGGTAGGCGTACAGGATGACCTTGCGGCCGCGCAGGTCCTTCAGCGTGAGCTGGTCGCCGTTGTCGGTCGGCAGGGTGAATTCGGGCGCCGCGTCGCCGGGGGAGAGTCTGTCAGTCATGCCGACGACGATAGTGCGGGCGGGGCGGCCGGCGGGCGGAGGCGGAGCACACCGGTCACTGCCAGGGTGATGCCGAGGCCGGCTGACAGGAGCACCAGCAGGCGGGCGGCCCAGGCCGGGCCGGCGGTCGGGAGCACGGCGCCGTCGAAGCCGATGGTGAGGCCGCCGAAGACGAAGACCACCAGACCGGTCAGTGCGAGGTAGAACGGCGGGTGCCGCCACACGGCGGCCAGGGCGAGAAACCCGACCGGGAACAGCACGGGAGGGGGACTGCCGCCGTCGGCGGCACGGCTGAGCGCGTACGCGATGGGAGCCGCACCGGCGAGCAGCGCGAGGGGCCGCACCAGGCCGGGCCACCGCCGTGCCAGCGGAACGGCCGCCAGGCCGAGGAGGCCGGCGCCGAGCCACCAGAGGGCGACCCGCGGCGACGGGATCCAGTCGAGGGTGCCGGTGATCGCGAAGGTGCGGGCCTGCTCGCGCAGGGGAACCGACCAGTCGCGCAGGCGATGGGTGCGGGAGGGATCGTTCTTGGCGGCCGGCGGCACTCCCGGGCTGAGCCAGTGGGTGCGCTGGTCGTGCCAGCGCACCGTGGTCGTGGTGGAGACGCGCCGCCAGGACGGGATCGCGGTGGGGTCGGCCGTGGCGGGCGCCGGGTTGTCGCCCGCGAGCGTCTCGTTGAGGTAGGCCGCCGGGGAGTTGACGTTCTGGTAGGTGCCGTCGGGGCGGACGTCGAGGTAGGGCTCCCCGGAGTAGCCGAGGATCTCGACCGGGTGCCCGGTGTGGTTGGTCAGTTCGAGCCGTGCCCCGGCTTCGACCGTGCGCACCGACAGCCCTTTCTCGGGTGTGCTGATGCCGGTCACGGTGGTGCGGTAGACGGTCGCGATCGGTGCGTCGCCGGCGTGCGCGAACGCGGGCGTGGCCGGCGCGAGGAACGCACCGGCCACGAGGGCGAACAGGGTCAGACGCCTCACCCGGCGGCCGCGTCCACGGTCTGGGTGAACAGTTCGGTGGTGGGAACGGTCTGGTTGGGCCCTTGGAGGACCTTGCCGTTGACCACGATCGTCGGGGTGCCGGTGAAGCCGCGCTGGGTGAACTGGTTGGTCACGTTGGCGACCCACGCGTCGTACGTCTGCTTGTTGACCGCGTTGACGAACGCGTCGTCGGTCAGCCCGGCCGACTTGCCGATGTCGATCAGTTTGGCGTTGGTCAGGCCGTTGCTGCCCTCTTCGGGCTGGTTGGCGTAGAGCGCGTCGTGGTATTCGACGAATTTGCCCTCGGTCGCCGCCGCGGCGGCCGCGCCGGCGGCCCGGGTCGAGTATTTCGTGCCGTTCGAGCTGTCATCGAGGATCGCGACCGTGTGATATTGCACGGTGATCTTGTTTTGGGACACCAGCTGCTTGATCGTCGCGCCGGTCTGATTTTCGAAGTTGTGGCAGATCGGGCACATGAAGTCCTCGTAGAGGTCGACCTTCACCGGCCCGGTGCCGATCTTCCAGGCGGTGCCGTCGTCGACCACCCCGGCCGGCACGGTCAGCTTGCTCGCGGTGGTCTTGTCCTGATGAGACAGCACGGCCCAGCCGATCAGCCCGGCCGCCACCAGCACCACGACCACCGCGACCGAGGTCCAGACCGTCACCCGGCGGCGGCGCTCGGCCGCCCTCTGCTGTTCGACGATGCGCCGGGCGTTGTTGCGTTCCCGGGCGCGGTCACCCTTGCTCATTGCTCTCCCATCAGAAGCCCGTCCACCGAGAGGCGGGAGCGGGGCTTGACCAGCAGAATTCCGGCGAGGACGAGGAAACCGACGTCGCGCAGGATCTCCGGCAGGTATTGCGCGGTCTTCCCGGCGGCGAGCCCTCCACCCTTGTTGAAGCAGCCGCACTCGATCTGCAGGCCGCGGGCCCAGGCCGAGACGATGCCGGCGATGAAGACGACCAGGAGCAGCGCCCCGATCGCCGCGCTCAGCCGCGTGGCCAGGCCGATCAGCAGCAGGAGGCCGACCGCGATCTCGAGGAACGGCTGGATGGCACCGACCAGTCTCGCCGCGTCGTAGGACATCAGCTGGTAGGCGTTCACCGCGCGGCCGGAGGCGGCCAGGTCGCCGACGTGCAGGCCACCGGCGATCAGGAAGACCGCGGCCAGGCCGAGACGGGCCACCGTGGAGATCCACGGCCAGACGGCAGCCGCGCGCCCTGTTTCAATGGTCGTCACGCCCACTTAGTCGCCACCCGTCGCTTCTCGGTTCCCCTTCATTGTGCTGAGGCTTACCTGAAGAAAGTCGGGGAAACAGGGGCGAAAGTCCTGTGAAGGCTCTTACACGGCCCGCGCCTGGGTGACCGCGGCGACCAGTTCGTCGCGGGCCCGGGCCACCCGGGAACGGATCGTGCCGACCGGGACCTCCTCGACGTCGGCCGCCTCGGCGTACGACAGGCCCAGCACCTGGGTCAGCACGAACGCCGTCCGCCGCTCCGCGCTCAGCCCGTCGAGCAGGGCGGCCGTGCTCAGCCGGTGGGCCGGGTCGGGCGACGGCGTCTCGGTCCACGCCTGGGCGGCCAGCCGGGCGTCGAGCCGCCGGCGCCGGACGACCGCGCGCAGATGGTCGGCGCAGGTGCGCCGGGCGATGCCGAGCAGCCACGTGCGCACGCTCGAGCGGCCCTCGAACGTGGGCAGCGCCTTGAACGCGCGCAGGTAGGTCTCCTGGGTGAGGTCGTCGGCCGCACCCGGGTCGACGAGCGCGGCGGTGAACCGCCACACGTCGGTCTGCGTCGCCCGCACGAACGAGGCCTGCGCGGCGGTGTCGCCCGCGCGGGCCGCCAGGGCCAGCTGCGTGGTCGGATCCAGGCCGTTCTCACCCACGGTCACGAGCGGTCATGCTACGCGGGCCGAAAGTCCACGGACAGTTCGGAACCATTCGCGCCCGAGGGGCGACTACTCCGCCAGTGGGACTCCTCGCGACCCCCGCGAGTGGGTGATCCACGCGCAATCAGGGAGCATGGCTCGCATGAAGTTTGATCGGCGCCGCCTGGTCGCTACCGGTGGCGGCCTGCTCATCGGCCTCTTCTGGGTGCTGATGGGCCCGGTCGCCCCGGCCTTCGCGCACGCCGCGCTGGTCGGCACCGACCCGGCGGCCGACTCGATCGTGCCCGACGCGCCCAACAAGATCACGCTGACCTTCAGCGAGTCGATCCAGCTCATCCCGGGCAAGATCCAGGTGCTGGGCCCGGACGGGAAGCGCGCCGACCAGGGTGACCCGACCGTCGACGGGGCCAACGTGACGATCCCGCTGCGTGCCGGCGGCGGCCGCGGAACGTACCTGGTCAGCTATCGCATCATCTCGGCCGACACGCACCCGGTCGGCGGCAGCATCACGTACTCGGTCGGTGCGGCGTCGACGCCGCCTTCGGCGACGATCGACGACACCAAGGTCGACCCGGTGGTGCGCGCGCTCATCCCGGCCGGGAAATACCTGGGGTACGCCGGTCTGGTGCTTCTCGTCGGCCCGGCGCTGGTGCTCGCGCTGCTGTGGCCGCACCGGCTCAGCCGCCGGGGGCCGGCCAAGGTGATCTGGACCGGCTTCGGGCTGGTCACGTTCAGCACGCTGATGGCGATCTGGCTCCAGGTGCCCTACTCGATCGGCACCGGGCTGTTCGACGTCCGGGTCGGCGACCTGCAGGACGTGCTCGGCAGCACGCTCGGCGCGGTCATGCTGGTGCGCCTGGGCGTGCTCGCGGCGGCCGCGCTGCTGATCCGCCCGCTGCTGCGCGGGCGCGGCGGCGAATCCAAGGCCGACCTCGCCCTGCTGGGGGTGCTCGGCGTCGCCGCGCTCGCCACGTGGCCGCTGACCGGGCACCCGACCGCCTCCCCGGTGGCCGGTGTCTCGGTGGTGATCGACGCCATCCACATCACGGCCATGTCGGTGTGGCTCGGTGGCCTGGTCATGCTGGTCGGCTTCCTGTTGCGGCAGGCCAACGAGCGCGAGCTGGCGGCGATCCTGCCGATCTGGTCGCGCTGGGCGGCCACCGCGGTCGGCGCGCTGATCCTGGCCGGGGTGGTGAGCGCGCTGATCGAGGTGTCGTCGGTCGACGGCCTGGTGCACAGCACGTACGGGCAGCTCATCCTGGTCAAGGTCGCACTGGCGGCGTGCGTGCTCGGCGTGGCGTGGTGGTCGCGGCGGCTGGTGCGCTCGCGGGCGGCCGAGGAGAAGCCGCGCGGGCTGCGCAAGGCGGTCTTCGTCGAGCTGGGCATCACCGCCGTGATCCTCGGCGTGACGGCGGCGCTGGTGCAGATCTCGCCGCCGCGGACCAGCGCCGTGGCGGGCGGAGCGGCCGCCACGACCACCGTCACCAAGACGCTGACCAGCAGCACGATGGCGCTGCAGGTCGACCTGTTCCCGGCGACGGTCGGCAACAACTCGCTGCACCTCTACGCCTACACGCCGGACAACAAGCCACTGACCGTGGTCGAGTGGTCGGCGACCGCGGCGCTGCCGTCGAAGGGCATCGAGCCGATTTCGATTCCGCTGCTGCGCATCACCGACTTCCACGCGATCGGTGACATCGCACTGCCCCAGGCCGGTCAGTGGACGTTCAAGTTCACCGCCCGGACCAGCGATATCGACGAGCAGACGCTCTCGATGACGGTGCAGGTTTCGTAACTCGTTATTTCGTACGGCGGCCCGGCCTTGCAGAAAGGCCGGGCCGTTGTCATATCTATCAGCGATTTAGCAGCAGTTTGACCACTTTAGGGGTATTTGGATCTGTATGGTCACCCGCAGTACGGCCTGAGAAGGGGGCGAACAATGCGGGTGCTCCGCACCATCCTCGGAATGCTGCTGCTGACCGCCGGCCTGCCGGCGCTGCTCGCCGGGGCCGGACTGTGGGCGGCCATGCAGCACCGCGACGCGGGCGGCGCCTACAGTGCCTCGTTGCAACGCATGACCACCCCCGGCTACGCGTACGTCGTCGAGGACGTGGACCACCTCCTGAGGTCCGACGCCCCCTTCACCCGCCTCGGCAGCTCCCGGCTCGGCATCGCCGCCGGCACCCCCGACGGGCCCGCGTTCGTCGGCCTCGCCCCGGCCGACCAGGTCTCCCGCTACATGGCCGGAGTCCCGCACAGCACGGTCGACACGGTCGACATCGGAACCGGCGCCCTGCCGGTCGCCACCACCGTGGTGGCCGGGCTCCACGCACCGGTCACCGTCCCGGGCGACATGAACTTCTGGACGCGTACGGGCATGGGCCGGCTCTCGTGGGAACCGGGCGAGTTGCGCGGCCACGCGTACAGCCTGGTCATCATGAGCCCCGGCGCGAAACCCGGCCTCCAGGTCGCGGCCGTCGCCGAACTACGCCCCAGCTGGATCGACTCCAGCACCTGGGGCCTGCTCACCCTCGGCACCCTGCTGCTCATGGTCGGCCTGATCCTGCTGGCCTGGCCGCCCGCCCGCCGCGAGGTCGTCTACATCGTCGAACCCAGCCAGGTCCCGGCCCTGATGAAGGCCATCAGCGCGCAAATCCCGGTCAACCGGCTCCGCGCGGCCGGCGCCCACCGCCCCCGCACCCTGGCCGAAGCCCAGAAGGCCGACTTCCCGGCCCTGCCCGCGGCGATGCCGTGGCCACCCCCGGCCGTCCCGGCCACGGCGATGCCGCCGACCCCCGCCGAATACGCGGCGGCCACCGCCATCCCGGCCGGCGAACGCGTGCCGTCGCCGGGAGAGCCGCTGAGCTTCTTCGGGACACCGGTCGTTGCCCCGGCCGCGGAACCCGGCAACGCCCCGGCGGGCGACCCGCTCTTCGGCCGCCGGAACCGCCGGCCGGAGCCGGCACCCGACGACCTGCCCCTGTTCCAGGCGTCGGCGGTGGGAGCCTGGGTAGCCGAGACGGCACCTCAGCGGGCCCGCGAGGCCGAGGCGACGGCGGCGGCCCGGCTGGCCGAGGCGGCCCGCAACCGGGCCGCGGCGGCCCCGTCACCGGAGACCGCACGACCCGAGGGCAGCCGTCCGTCGCCCGTCCCGGCCGCCGCGGGCGATGTTGCCGGCGCCACGACGGCCGGGGCACTCGACGCCGCCGCCGCGATGCGCGAAGCCTCTGAGCAGGACGAACGCGGCGTGGCGGCGGACACCGCCACGGCGACCGGGCAGACCGGCGATGATGCGGCCGAGTCCGGTTCGGTCGCTGAGTCGCAGCCGGTCACCGCCGGTCTGCGGCGGGCGGCCCCGGACCTGATCGAGGCCGGAAAGTCCTCGGCCGGCGCGGGCGGGCCGGCCGCCGAGGAACCCGCCCCGGCCGACGAGAAGGTGGCCAAACGCGGCCGGACGTCCCGCCCGAAGAAGCAGGACCGCCCGTCCGCCGAGGCCGCCGAACCGGCCAAGGCCACGGGACGTCATGGCGCCAGCGAAACCGCGGATCGGGCCGCCCGTTCGGCAACCGAGAGCGGGAAAACCGCAGCCGATCTCGCCGAGGCCGGCAAGGAGCCGGCCGAGAGCGAATCGACCGAATCCGGGCCGGCTGAGCGCAAGGCAAGTGAGAATACGGCGGCTCAGAAGAACGCAGCCGGCGGCTCGGCGGCAGTGAAAGAGCCCGCTGAGGAACCTGCTGGGCGCAAGGCAAGTGAGAACGTGCCGGCCCCCGCCGGGGAGAAGGAACGCGCCGAGAAGGATTCCGCCAACCACGGCTCGGCCGAAATGGCAACAACTAAGGACTCGGCGACCGAGCCGGCAGCGCCTTCGTCGGCAGCGCCTTCGCCGGCAGCGGCCGAGCGGGCCGCGACCGAATCCGCGGCCGCCGAAAGGGCGGCTGCCGAGCGCAAGGCCGCCGAATCCGCGGTGGCCGATAGGGAAGCCGCTGAACCTAAGTCAACGGCAGGCGAGAAGGAGACCGCTGAGCGCAAGGCCATCGAAACTGCGGTGACCGAGAAGGAAGCCGACGGGCGTACGGAAGTTGAAGGTGCGGCCAAGAAAGACGCCGCCGAGCGCAAGGTCGCCCAGACTCCGGTGGCGGAGAAGGAAGCCGCCGAGCCCAAGGCGGCCGAGGTCCCGGCCGTCGGAAAGCAGCCCGCCGAACGCAAGGCCGCCGAGGCGGCGGCAGCCGAGAAGGCGGCAGGCGAACGGGCGGCGGCTCATCGGGCGGATGACGACGAGGCCGGTAAGCAGCGGGACGACGAGGACGGACCGGGTCGTTCCGGCGGTTCGCGGCGGGACCGTCGGAGCCGGCCCACGCCGCCCGGCGGCGGCGCGGGCGGACTGCAGACCGAGAGCCTCGCGGCCGCCTACGCCGCGGGCGCCGCGGATGCGCGCGCCGCGCGGGGCAACTTCACCCGGGCGCCGGAGGAAGAGCGGGTCGGCAGCGGTGCTCGCCGGCCTTCCCCCGGGCCAGGCGCTCGGCAGGCGGTGCACCCGTCGCACCAGCTGGTCTCGGTAGTGACGGGCCCGGCCGCCACCGACTGGTCGGCGACCGGCCTGACCCGGGCCGATTCACCGCGGGTCGGCCGGCCCATGCCGGAACCCTCCGCTCCCGCCACCGACAAGTCACGCTCAGGTGCCGGCGACACCCGGCCGGAAGGCGCGCAGGGCAGCCACGGTCCGGCTTGGACGCCGGTGCGCCCTTCGGTACGCCCGGAGTCCTCACCAGATAACGAGGAGCCCAAGCCCGCCACCGCCGGTCGCCACAGCACCGACCGCAGCCCCGGGTTCAAGTCGGAGCCCGAGGCGTCCGGTGTTGCCCCCACCCATCCCGCGAACGGCACCAACCCGGCCCGCTCCACCTCCAGCTCGATCGCTGGAACTCCCGGAGCAGCCCCGTCCAACCAGCCGACCAGCCCGGTCGACACGGCTCCGGCCGTCCCCCGCCCGGCGCCGACCCACCCGGTCGGCCCCCAACGCCCGGCGGTCCCGTCCCCCGCAAGGCCGTCCGGCCCCGACCAACCGGCCCGCCCCGAACCGGGCTCCACCAACGTCCCCGCCTCAACCCAGTCGGCGACCGGCGCCCCGACCCCAACCCGCCCGCAGCCGGGCCCGACCCCGCAGCCGGGCCAGCCAGGCGCAGCTCGCCCAACCGCGAATCAGCCCCCATCAGCCCAGCCGCTTTCGGGTCAGCCCGGTTTCACGCGGTCGTCCTCGGGCCCGCTGGTACCCCCGGCGGGTCAGCCCGGCTCGGGTGAGAGTGCGTCGGATCGGGTGGGCGTGATTCGCCCGGCGTCGGGTCAGCCGAACTCTGTCTCTCGGCCGAGCAGGCCGAGCCCTCGCCCGACATCCGGCGATTCAGTTTCCGGTCACGGACAGCCCCATACGACCCCGCCCTCGCCCGACCGGCAAGCGGCTGTCCGGCCGTCGTCGGGGCACCCTGGCGTAACTTCGCTGTCCCAGGGCCAGCCGGGTGCCGCACCCGAATCGGACCAGCCGCGAGCCACATCCGTGTCGCCCGGCCTGCCGGGCGCCGCACCCGCATCGGGTCAGTCCGGTGCCGCGCCTGCGTCGGGTCAGCCGGATGCGACTCGGCCGCAATCCGCGACGCCGGCCTTCGCCCGGCCGTCATCGCCGCGCGTGGCGCCGATGCCGTCGGAGCAGCCGAGTTCACCCCAGCCGTCGGGCCAGCCCGGCGCGGAAGGACATCGGGCAACGGCCCTGCCGCCGGGTCGCCCCGGCACCGCCCAGTTGGGGGCGGCTCAGCCGTTCGGGCGTCCGGCCGGCGGCCAGCCGTCGAGCTACCCGGGTGCGGCCCGGACCCCGGGCCACCCGAGCCCGGCCCAGCCCGGGGCGGCGCAGACGCCGGGCCAACAGGCCTCCGCCCGGACGCCAGGTCCCCTCGACCCGGCCCACTCACCAGAGCAGACCGGAACGGCTCAGCCGTCAGGTCACCCGGGCGCGTCCCAGGCGCCGAGCCAGTTCGGGGCGGCTCAGATTTCCGGGCGCCCGGCCTCGACTCAGTCGCCGGGCCGCGTCGGCGCCGGTCAGTCGCCGGGCCATCCGGGCGCGGACCAATTGCCGGGTCATGTGGACGCCGGTCAGTCGGCGGGTCATATCGGTGTGGATCGGACGCCGGGTCGTGTGGGCGCTAGTCAGTCGTCGGGATACTCGGGCGCGGTCGCGTCGGCGGGGCGGCCGGGAGCGGTCCTGCCACCGGGTCATGCGGGCGCGGCTCAGGCTTCGAACCAAGCGGGTGCGGGTCGGCCGGGAGCCGCTCCGGCCGGGGGACCGGTGGGTGCAGGTCAGTCGATGGGCCAGGCCGGCGCGGTGCGAGGGTCGGAGCGGTCGGGAGCGGCTCCGGCGCCAGGTCCGGCAGGTGCGCCGCAGTTGGCGGGGCGCTCAGGCGTGACCGAGCTGTCGGGTCAGTCGGGACCGGTGCAGTCGCCGGGCCGGCCAGGCGTGAATCCGGCGCTGGGACAGTCGGGGCCGGGGCATCCGGCATCGGGACAGGGGGCTTCGGGCGGTTCGATCACGGCCGGGCAGGCGGGGGCAGCGCCTGGCGTTGCCGGAACCCCCAGCCGTGGCGTTGAGGCGGCCAGCGGTGAGGCTGGGGTGGCTGAAGGTGGTGCTGGAGCGAACCGTTCTGAGCCCGGGGCGACCAGCGATGTTGCCGGGGCGATCAGCGGGGGCGCCGGGGCTGGACATGGGGCAGAGGCCGTCGAGGAACTGGGCGGCCGAGGGGATGGCGCGGCCTGGGAGGTTCGGGTTGATGGGCCTCGGCCTACGGCCGCTTCGGTGATCGCGCGGGTTCTGGGGCAGGGGACGCCGGCGACGGTGGCCAGTGACTGGATGCGGGTGCAGGCCGAGCCTACGCAGGCGATTCACCTGGTTATTCCGGGTCATCCGGCGGCGGCCCGGGCTCGGGCCGAGAGCAGCGAGGCCGACGGGCTCATCGACACGGGGGAGACGGTCGCCGCGGAGCCGTTGGAGAGTATCGGCGACCTTACCGGGCCGGCCGGGCACGTCGAGGTCGGGCGGCCGGGGAAGGCTGAGTCGGTGGGAGTGGAGAGCCGGCTGTTCGCGCAGGCGCAGGGGCGGGTGGACGGGACGTTCACGCCTAGCCACACGACGGCGCGGCCGGTGGGGGTGGGGCTGGGGCGGCCGGCGCCGGCCGCCTGGCGGAAGGCGGCCGAGTCGATGGCGGCTCGCGCGGCCGGGCTCGCGGCGCCGGAGAGCAAGACGCCCGAGAGCAAGAGGCCGGAGAGCAGGACCTCCGAGAGCAAGAGGCCGGAGAGCAGGACGCCCGAGAGCAGGACACCGGAGAGCAGGACACCGGAGAGCAGGACACCCGAGAGCAGGACGTCGGAGAGTAGGACGCCCGGGAGCAAGACGTCGGAGAGTAGGACGTCGGAGGGTGAGACGTCTGAGGCTGGCAAGTCGACGACTGCCAAGACTCGCGCTGCTCGCGCCACGAAGAAGGCGGACGCTGAGGCGGTGGTCGAGCACGCCGCGCGTACCTCCAAAGCGAAAGCGGACGCCGAGAGCGTGACCAAACGCCGGTCGTCCGCGAAAGCGGACGTCGATGCGGGCGAGGCCTACGGTGCCCGCACGGTCGGGGCTAAGCCGGCGGCCGTGGCCAAGCCCGGGGCCGTGGCCAAGCCGGCGACCGTGGCCAAGCCCGCGGCCGGGACAAAACCGACGCCCGCCGCAAAGCCCGCCACCACCCGGTCGACGCCGGCCAAGCCCACGGCGACGCCGGCCAAGCCCGCGGCGGTGCCGGCCAAGCCCGCGGCGGTGCCGGCCAAGCCCGCGGCCGGAAGCGTCCGGGCCGCCACGCCCGCCCGGTCCGCGGCCGGGAATGCGACGCCGGGCCGTTCCGCGCAAGGCACCTCGGCCGCCGGCAAGCCAAGTGGCGAGGCCGCGAGTAAGGGCACCCGGGCGAGTTACCGCGATGAGGCGGCCGAGTTGCTGTCCGGGACTACGCCGCGGCGCCGGCGGCGGACCGCGGCCGAGGCGGAGGCGGCGGCCGAGAAGCTACGTCGCCGCGGCGGGGGCCCTTTGCCAGGCTGACCTGCGGAAGCGGAAGCATGAAAGGGCCCTCCACGCTGCCGACGTGGAGGGCCCTTTACCGGGGGAAACGGAGTAACCGAAGGGGGGCTTCGTCCGTTATCTCCAGTTTAGCCAATGATCGCCGGAACAGGGAAGTCCCCTCCTCAAAGCCGACAAATCGCACCGGCGTCCGGATCCTGCCCGCGGAGGGAGGTGACGCCGTTCCCGCCTGCTCCGGCGTAGGCTGTCGGCGTGGCTGATCATTTGGTGTGGATCGACTGTGAGATGACCGGTCTCGACCTCGGCAAAGACAAGCTGATCGAGGTCGCGGCGCTGGTCACCGATCCCGACCTGAACATTCTGGGCGAGGGCGTCGACCTGGTCATCCACGCCGATGACGCCGCGCTCGACGCGATGCCGCCGGTGGTGCGCGACATGCACGCCAAGTCCGGTCTGACCGAGGAGGTCCGGCGGTCGACGGTCACGATGACCGAGGCCGAGGAGATCGTGCTGGCCTATGTCAAGGAGTTCGTGCCCAACCCGCGCACGGCCCCGCTCTGCGGCAACTCGATCGCCACCGACCGGGGCTTCCTGGCCCGGGACATGCCGGCGCTCGACTCGTTCCTGCACTACCGCATGATCGACGTGTCGTCGATCAAGGAGTTGTGCCGCCGGTGGTACCCGCGGGTCTACTTCGGTCAGCCGGCCAAGGGGCTCGCCCACCGGGCGCTCGCCGACATCCGCGAGAGCATCCGTGAGCTGGAATATTACCGCCGGGCGATCTTCGTGCCGCTGCCCGGCCCGGACGTCGAGGCGGCGAAGGCGATCGCCGCCGAGCTGATCGGGGAGTAAGCCGAGCTGATCGGGGAGTAAGGGGAGTAGGGGAGCGGGGGGAGTAAAGGCCGCTGAGGGTCATCCGGGCGCGCCGGTAACCCGCTCGACGACCCGGCGCGAGATCCCGCTATGATGGTCCAGCACCGCAAGGTGCACATGGTGGTCGTAGCTCAGTTGGTAGAGCACCGGGTTGTGGTCCCGGGGGTCGCGGGTTCGAGTCCCGTCGGTCACCCCAAGTTGGAAGTGAAGCTGAGCGCCCTGCGGGGCGCTCAGCTTTTTTGCTGGTGCGTGAGGCCGGACACCGCGGCCCGCATCGGAAACTATGTGCTCAGCAACCGCAAGCGTACCTAAAAGCCCAGCTCAAAGCGGTAACGTCGGATCGCAGCGAGACGGGGGTCGCGGGAGTGGGAACGCCGGCGTCGGCGGTGGTGCGCCGCCATTACGTGTGGCTGCTCTGCGTGCTGATCGTCGCCGGCGCGGCCCAGCTGGCCGGGGGCCTCGTGCTGCTGGCCCGGTTCGACCGGCAGGTGGGGCGGTTCGACCGGGCCGAGAGCGCCCACATGGTCATGCTGCAGTCGATGACCGACGCCGAGACCGGTCTGCGCGGCTGGCAGCTGACCGGCGAGCAGCTCTACCTCGAGCCTTACCAGGCCGGCGTGCAGAATTTTCCGGCCGCCGCCCGCCAGGTGCTGACCGACGTCGGCGATCCCGAGCTGCGGACCCTGGTCGACGCGGAGGAGTCCGCGGCCGACGAGTGGCTGAACGACTTCGCAGCCCCGACCGTCGCCACCTCGGCCCGCTATGCGGATGTCGGGCAGGGGAAGGCGCTTTTCGACGCGTACCGGGAACGGCACGCCGCCGCGAGCGCGGCGCTCACCGCGAGTCGCCGCCAGGCGGCGCGGTCCTTCCGGGTGTCGAGCACGGCGACGCAGGGTGCGCTGGCCGGGTTGACGCTGGTCGCGGTGCTGGTCACCGTGCGCTTGGGCGTACGCACGCAGCGCCTGCGCGAGGAGCAGCGGCGCTACCTGGGTGAGGTGCTCGACACGCTGACGATCGGTGTCGTGGCGGCGGCGGCCGACGGCTCGATCGTGTGGATCAACCGGGCGGCGCGGGACGGGATCGAGCAGATGCTGCCGAGCCATGTCGACGAGTTCGACCGGGCGCTGGAGCGGACCGGTGCCCAGCCCGCCGAGGGGCATCCGCTGCGGGTGGCGCTGGCCGGTCACTCGATTCGGGGGCGCGAGATGACCTATGTGCCGCCGGGGCGTCCGCCGATCGAGGTGATGGTCGACGCCGGGCCGCTGCGCGACGAGCGGGGGGAGATCATCGGCGCGGTCGCCTCCCGGTACGACATCACGGCGCTGCGGGAGCGGGAGGCCGAGCTGACCGCGTTCGCCGGGGTCGTCGCGCACGACCTGCGGGCGCCGCTGGCCGCGATCGCCGGGCACATCGAGCTGCTCGAGCAGGATCTGGACGCGATGGACGAGCTGGACGAGTTCCGTTACACGCTCGATCGCGTACGCAACAGCGCCGACCGGATGTGCCGGCTGATCGACGACCTTCTCGCCTATGCCACGGCCCGGGACGCGCCGTTGCGCCTGGAGCCGGTCGACCTGAGTGAGGTCGTCGACGAGGTCGTGCACGAACGTACCGCGCACCTCAGGAAGGATCGGGCGCCGCGCATCGAGGCCGGTCCGCTGCCGACCGTGCGCGCCGACCCGGCGATGATCCGCCAGATGATGGACAACCTGATCGGCAACGCGATCAAGTACACCCGGGACAGCGAGCCGGCCCAGGTGCGGATCACCGCCGACCGGCTGGACGACGCGTGGGCCGAGATCCAGGTGTCGGACCGGGGCATCGGCATCCCGAGTGATCAGCGTACGTCGATCTTCGAGTCGTTCTCGCGGGCGCACCGCGGGCAGTCCTATGCGGGCACCGGTCTGGGCCTGGCGATCTGTCGCCGCGTGGTGGACCGGCACGGGGGAACCATCAGCGTCGATGACAACCCGCTCGGCGGGGCGAGGTTCCACATCGTGCTCCCGACCGAGCCCGGCGAATAGGTCCCCTTATTACAGGGCCTCAGTCGAAACCTTGCAATAACTTGTTTCGATATTGCGTCCGTGTGTCGTAGCGGTTACGGTCCCCCTAGCCCCAACCGCGCCTCCCGCGTCCTCCCAAGACAGACCCGGCGCGGCATCCCCCGTTTGCTCCGTCGAAAGTGAGCAACACATGTCCAGAAGTAGGCTCGGCGCCGCCGTACTCGGCACGGCGCTTGTCGCCTCCGGGATCGGCGCGCTTGCTGCCGCGAGCCCGGCCCTCGCCGCCGCCACCGGTGGCGTGGGCGCCACCCTGCCCTACGTGGAGGTTCAGGCCGAGAACTCGGCGACGTCGGGCTCGGTGATCGGCCCGTCCGCCGTCTACGGCACGCTGGCCGACGAGGCGTCGTACCGCAAGGCGGTGACCCTCTCCTCCGGCCAGTACGTCGAGTTCACCACGCCTGTGGCCACCAACTCGATCGACTTCCGCTACAGCATCCCGGACACCTCGGGCGGCTCGGTCTACACGACGCCGATCAACTTCTCGATCAACGGAGCCGCGTCGTCGGCGTTCACGCTGACCAACGCGTACAGCTGGTACTACGGCGGCTACCCGTTCACCAACCAGCCGGGCAGCAACCAGCACCACTTCTACGACGAGACGCACCGGCTGTTCTCGACTTCGTATCCGGCCGGCACCAAGTTCCGCCTGACCGCGACGTCGAACACCACGATCGACTTCGCCGACTTCGAGAACGTGGCCGGCGCGCTCTCCCAGCCGAGCGGCTCGGTCAGCGTGACCAGCAAGGGCGCCGACCCGACCGGCGCGGCCGACTCGACCGCCGCGTTCAACTCGGCGATTCAGGCCGCGGGCGCCGGCGGCACGGTCTTCATCCCCGAGGGCACGTTCAAGATCCCGGGACACATCGCGGTCAACAACGTGACGATCAAGGGCGCCGGCATGTGGCGCTCGACGGTCACCGGTGCGGCCCCCGGCTTCTACGGCAACGACGCGCCCAACGCGAGCACCAACGTGCACCTGTCCGACTTCGCGATCTTCGGCGACGTGCAGGAGCGCAACGACGGCGCCCAGGTCAACGGCATCGGCGGCGCGATGAGCAACTCCACCGTCGACCGGCTCTGGATCGAGCACGACAAGGTCGGCGCCTGGATGGACGGCCCGATGGACAACCTGGTGTTCTCCGGCATGCGGATCCGGAACACCACCGCCGACGGCATCAACTTCCACAAGGGCGTGACCAACTCCAAGGTCACCAACAGCGACCTGCGCAACCTCGGTGACGACGGCCTGGCGACCTGGGCCGACTCGGTGGCCGACGCGAACGACTCGTTCGACCACAACACGGTGCAGTACCCGATCCTGGCCAACGGCATCGCGATCTACGGCGGTCACGACAACTTCGTCACCGACAACCGGGTGATCGACTCGGGCCTCACCCAGGGTGGCGGCATTCACGTTGCCCAGCGCTTCGCCTCGACCACCCTCGGGCGTACGGACGTGCTGCGCAACACGCTGATCCGGGACGGCAGCCTCGACCCGAACTGGCAGTTCGGCGTCGGCGCGCTGTGGTTCGACGCCCGGGACGCCGCGATGAGCGGCCTGGTCAACGTCGACAACATCCTGATCCAGCAGAGCCCGTTCGAGGCGATCCAGTTCGTTTCCGGCTCGAGCATCACCAACGTGAAGATCAACAACGCGACGATCCAGAACACCGGCACCTGGGTCATCCAGGAGCAGGTCGGCGGCTCGGCGACGATCAGCAACAGCACCGCCACCGGCACCCAGGCGCCCGGCGCGGTCTACAACTGCGGCGTCGGCTTCACGCTCACCGACGGCGGCGGCAACTCCGGCATCACCTCGCCGACCGCGTGCACCAACATCAGCAACCCGGCGTTCCCGCCGTACCTGCCGGACAACGGCTCGCTGATCTCGATCAGCCCGACCGCGGTCGGCTTCGGCTCGGTCGCGACCGGTGCCACCAGTGCCGCCCAGTCGGTCACGATCACCAACAGCGGCTCGTCCGCGGCGCCGGTCACCGCGGTCAGCACGACCGGTGACTTCTCGCAGACCAACACCTGCGGCACCAGCATCGCCGCCGGCTCGTCCTGCGTGGTCAGCGTCAAGTTCGCCCCGACCGCGGCCGGCTCGCGCAGCGGCAACCTCACGGTGACGGCGAGTGGCATCACCAACACCGTGCCGCTGTCCGGCACCGGCGTCGCCCCGGGCCCGATCCTCAACCCCAACCCGAGCAGCCTGAGCTTCGCCGGCACGATCGTCGGCAACACGGCGGCCGCCCAGACGGTCACGGTGACCAACTCCGGCACGACGAGCGCCACTGTCTCGGGCGTGACCGCGAGTGGTGACTTCTCGCAGACCAACAACTGCGGCACCCTCGCGGTCGGTGCCTCCTGCACGGTCACCGTCTCCTTCAAGCCGACCACCGGCGGTACGCGGACCGGCTCCGTCTCGATCGCCAGCAACGCCAACAACAGCCCGACCGCGATCGCCCTGACCGGCAGCGGCATCGGCAGCACCACCAACATCGCGGCCGGCCGCCCGGCCACCGCGAGCAGCCAGGTCAACGCCACCCAGGCCGCGACCACGGCGACCGACGGCGACGCCAACACCTACTGGGAGAGCACGAACGGCGCGTTCCCGCAGTGGCTGCAGGTCGACCTCGGCGCCACGTACGCGATCGGTAAGGTCACCCTGAAGCTGCCGCCGTCGACCGCGTGGGCCACCCGCACCCAGACCCTGTCCGTGCAGGCCAGCACCAACGGCTCCTCGTTCAGCGACGCGGTCGGCTCGGCCACCTACACCTTCAACCCGGCGTCGGCCAACACCGTCAACATCACGGTGCCCGGCACCAGCGCCCGCTACGTGCGGGTCAACATCACCGCCAACTCGGGCTGGGCGGCCGGTCAGATCGGCGAGTTCGAGGTCTACCCGAGTGGTGGCGGCACGACCGACCCGACGGCGTCGCTGAGCGCCAGCCCGGCCTCGCTCACCTTCGCCAGCCAGGCGCTGAACACCACCAGCTCGGCGCAGGCGGTCACCGTCCACAACTCGGGCACCGCGGCCGCCACCGGCGTGGGCGTCTCGGTCAGCGGGGACTTCTCGCAGACCAACACCTGTGGCACGTCGATCGCGGCCGGGGCGTCCTGCACGGTCAACGTCAGCTTCCGGCCGGCCGCTTCCGGAACGCGTACGGGAAGTGTCTCGATCGCCGGCAGCGCGCCGGTGACCGTCAGCCTCACCGGCACCGGTGCCGGAGGCACCACGAACACCAACCTCGCCGCCGGCAAGCCGACCAGCGAGTCCAGCCACAACGACGTCTACCCGTCGTCGAACGTGACCGACGCCGACCAGAACACCTACTGGGAGAGCGCCAACAGCGCCTTCCCGCAGTGGGTCCAGGTCGACCTCGGCTCGGCCCAGAGCGCGAGCCGGGTCGTGCTGACCCTGCCCGCCGGCTGGGGTGCCCGCAACGAGACGCTGTCGCTGCAGGGCAGCACGGACGGCAGCAACTTCAGCACGGTGAAGGCGAGTGCGAGCTACGCCTTCAACCCGTCCGCCAACAACATCGTCACCATCACGTTCCCGGCTACGACGCAGCGCTTCTTCCGGCTCAACGTCACCGCCAACAGCGGATGGCCGGCCGGCCAGATCTCGGGCTTCCAGGTCTGGAACAGCTGAGCCGTCTGGAACAGCTGAGCCACTGAGCAAAGGGACGGCCGTCGCCCGAAAAGGGCGGCGGCCGTCCGAATTGATTCCGGCGGAATGCAGAAATCGCATTTGCCGGGCGCCCGGTCAGCGCTTGTGGTAACCGCTCCCGTTGCCGGCGGCGCCCGGCGTGGGGTAGCCCGCGCCGGCCGAGTTGCCGGTGACGGCCGGCGGCGGGGTGACGGCCGGCTTGTGGTGCGTCCTGGTCTTGGTCTTGTTCTTGTTGACGACGTTGACGACGATGACCGTCGGGCGGTCCTGGCGGTCGTGCCGGCGGAAGCCGAAGTCGTCGCCGAAGAACCCGAAACTGTCATCGCGGAAGCCGAAACGGTCGCCGAAGCGGTCACCGAAACGGTTGCCGAAGTGGTCGCCGAAGAACCCGCGGTCGCCGAAGCCGGGCCCGTCGCAGGGGCGGTGGTTCGTTGCCGCCTGCGCGGCGGATCCCGACAGGAGAAGCGCACCGGCGGCCACGACGCCGGCGAAGACGGTCTTGAACAACTTTGACGACATGCTGCGACTCTTCTCAACTCGATGAATGGACGACGAATTCGCTGAATCGTCCAGCGGCTGAACGATCATGAGTCGCGCGAAGGTGCGCTTTAAATCGCCATTACTACAACCGGGATAAGACGGGGGTAGCTCGATCGAGGGCTAATGCGGCAATTGGCAGTATTTATGCGGGACGCGGGGGAGCATGCCCGCCACCCAGCAAGCCAAGCAACGCCTGCTCCGCGGCGCGGTCCATCCGCGGCGGCGCCCGCACGTGTGGCTGGTCCCGGCCGACCTGACGGTCGACGATCTGGCGGCGTCGCTGCGGGCCGCGGGGTTCGAGGCGCCGTTCAGGTCCTGTTGCGGAGCCTTTCCATCACGTCCGGCGACGGCCAGCCCTCGACCCGGTAGCGGGGCGGGGCGAGCAGCGGCTCCGGCTGGAGGTCGACCTCCTCCGCGACCACCGGCCAGGGCACCTGCAGCTCGACCGCGCCGTTGCGGGCGAAGACGATCGACCGTGCGGCCGGCAGCAGCGTGGCGATCCCGTCGACCCAGGTCGCCACGGTCTCGGCCGGCCCGTCGGGCGGGGCCACCGCGAGCAGCTCACCGACGTGCACGTCGATGCCGGCCTCCCGGTACTGGCTGGTCAGCCACGCGGTCTGGGCGCCGTACTCGCTCGCCGCGAGGATCGCCTGGGCCCGCCGCACCGCGATCTCGTGCGGGTGCCCGGGCGGCGGCGAGTAGGGCACCGTACGCCCGTCCGGGCCGGCCACGTAGCCGACCGGGGAGACGCTGCGGGTCGCCTCGGTGAAGTGCTTCTCGACCAGTTCGTAGAGCGGGCCCAGGTCGTCCGGCGGGGAGCAGAGCACCAGCGTGTGATTGTCCGGGGCGAAGGCCATGACCGGCGCGCCGAGCCGTTCGCTCACCCCGGCCAGCCAGCCCGGCGCGAGCAGCAGCGAGGTGAAGTACGCGTCCCCGTCGTCGATCATCGTGATCATCGCGGAGCCGCCGTCGTTCTCCCACGGCCCGTCGAGCGACCGCGCGGCGATCCCGGCCAGGTTCTCCCGGGCGGCGGCGAACACCTCGTCGGCGGTCACCTCCCACTCCGGCAGGCGGGCCGCGGTCACGTACGCCATGGCCTCCTTGTGGTCGACCACCACCAGTTCGTGCAGGAACGGAAACGCCGGGCGGGACAGCGGCGGCTGCATCCCGGGCGGCCCGGCCTGCCCGAACGTCTGCCCGCGCAGCACCGGCCGCAGCCGCTCGCGGACGGCCTCCCAGTTGTCCTCCGACCGGGGCGCCGTCATGATCCGGACCAGCTGCTCCAGGCGCTCCTTGCGGCGGGCGGCCGGCACGTCGGCCGCTTCCTGATAGATGTTCGACAGGTAGAGCCAGGCCGCCGTGCCACCATCTTCGCGATAGAGCGCGATCGCGAACTTGTCCGGGTGGTAGGTCGCGCTGCGCACGCCGGGCATCCGGCGCACGATCCGCAGCGCCTGAGCGGCGAACCGCTGGCGCGAGGGTCGCAGATGCGACTTGAACCATGCCACCGGCGCACGGTAACCGATCATCGCACCCGGGTGCTGACCGATAGCGGCCAGAATGGGGGCATGGAATCCACGGAATACGACCTGATCGTGCTGGGTGCCGGTCCGGTCGGCGAGAACATCGCCGACCGCGCGGTCAAGGGCGGGCTCACCGCCGCGCTGGTCGAGCAC
Organism: Actinoplanes sp. NPDC051411; assembly: GCF_040682075.1. NCBI lineage: Bacteria > Bacillati > Actinomycetota > Actinomycetes > Micromonosporales > Micromonosporaceae > Actinoplanes > Actinoplanes sp. NPDC051411. The sequence goes on from NZ_JBFBAD010000036.1 coordinate 49,834, forward strand.
GAGCTGGTCGGCGGCGAATGTTCGTACTGGGCCTGCATGCCGTCCAAGGCGCTGCTCCGATCGGGCCAGGTGCTGCGGGCGGCCCGGGCGGTGCCCGGCGCGGCCGAGGTGACGCGGGGCGGCGTCGACGTGCGCGCGGTCCTGAAGCGCCGCGACGCTTTCGCGTCGAATTGGAACGACGAGGGCCAGGTGCAATGGGTCGAGGGAGCGGGCATTTCTCTCGTACGCGGTCACGCCCGCCTGTCCGCACCGAAGCAGGTGACCGTGACCGACGCCGACGGCACCGAGACGGTCCTGACCGCCCGGCACGCGGTGGCCGTCTCCACCGGCTCCGACGCGCTGGTGCCCGACATCGACGGGCTGGCCGAGGCCGACCCGTGGACCAGTCGCGAGGCGACCAGCGCCCAGGAGGTGCCGGCCAGCCTGGCGATCATCGGGGGCGGCGTGGTGGCGACCGAGATGGCGACCGCATACTGCGATCTCGGGTCCGAGGTGACGCTGATCGCCCGGGCCGGGCTGCTCACCGGCACCGAGCCGTTCGCCGGCGAGATCGTCGCCCGGGCGCTGTCCGCCCGCGGCGTGAAGGTGCTGCTCAAGACCCACGCCGTGTCGGTGACGCGGGACGCCGGCGGGGTCACCCTGGCGCTGAGCGACGGCCAGACGATCCGGGCGGAGGAGGTGCTGGTCGCGACCGGCCGCACCCCGCGCAGCAGCGACATCGGCGTCGAGACGATCGGGCTGACCCCGGGCGAGTGGCTGGCGACCGACGACACGATGCGCGTCGAGGGCTTCGACTGGCTCTACGCGTGCGGCGACGTCAACGGCCGCGCTCTCCTCACCCACCAGGGTAAATACCAGGCGCGGGCGTGTGGTGACGTGATCGCGGCGCGGGCGCTCGGCCGGCCGGTCTCGGATGCGCCGTGGGGCACCCACGTCGCCACGGCCGACCACCGCGCGATTCCGCAGGTGATCTTCACCGATCCGGAGGTGGCGACGGTCGGGCTCACCGCCGCGGCGGCGCGCGCCCAGGGGTACGAGATCCGGGTCGTCGACTACGAGATCGGCGACGTCTCCGGCGCCCACCTGCACGCCGACGGCTATCAGGGCACGGCCCGGATGGTGGTCGACGAGAAACACAAGGTGCTGCTCGGGGTGACGATGGCGGGCCCGGATGTGGGGGAGATGTTGCAGGCGGCCAGTTTCGTGGTCGTGGGCGAGATTCCGCTCGACCGGCTCTGGCACGCCGTGCCCGCTTATCCGACCGTCAGCGAGGTGTGGCTGCGGCTTCTCGAAACGTACGGCCGTCCCATTTCTTGACGTCCAGTGATTGGAAATTCAGAAATGGCACTAACGGCCGAGGTGTGCACCCCTCGGCCGTTAGTGTTCATTGTTCGATCAGTGGTGGAACGGCGGGCGGTGCGTCGGCCGGTGGTGGCCGAACGGGCCCCGGTGCGAGCTGACTGAGAGCTGCCATTGGCCGTGGTGGCGGCCGAAGCGGACCAGGTCACAGCCGTGCGAGTCCCAGCGGTCGCGCATCTCGCCGAAGCGACCGGACCGCTCGCACTGCATCCGGCTGTGGAAGTAGCCCTCGACGCGGTCGTGGCCCGGAGCCTTGGCGGCGGTGGTCGTCGAGGCCGACGCCGGCCCGGCGCCCATGGTCAGGCCCGCGACAACAGCCATTCCAGTCATCGCCAGCAGGCGGGTTGCCTTATTCATGGGAATCACCTTCGTTTCTAAATCAAAGATCGGGGGTGTGTGTGCTGATCATATGATCCGTTCGGCATTCGGGCCGGCAGCGACGCGTACACGATAAGGTGACTTCCGGCGGCAAAGTGAGCGAATAGACCGACTGTTTCAGGCATGATCAACAGTTTGTTTGTTTCGGTCCGGCCGCACATTCACATATCGCATTTGAAATGCGGCCCTGAGCTGCGCCGCCCCGGCCGCCGTCCGGCCCGGCCGGACCCGCCGCGGTCCAGGGTGGACGGCTCGAAATCGGTTCGCGATCTTGTCGGCGGTGCCGCGGCGACCCGGAAGACGCCGGTCCATCTGTTGAGCCCCTGAACAGAGCCAAAAATCACAGCAGATCGATGCAACGAACCTTAAGTGCCTGGTCAATCGGGTCAAATCGACAGGTAACGCACCAGGCACACAAAGTTAGGTGCAACAGAACTATCCCCCCAGCCCCTCTTCTCTCCATGTGGACGAGACCCCCTCCCCGGCCGCGGCCCCCTCAGATCCATCCCCGCTCGACCCGGCCCCGCTCCAGCCCGCTCCCGCCCCGCCGACCGCCGCGCTCGCGAACCAGTCGGGCGCCAGCGACCCCGACGACCTGGCCCCTCCGTCGGACCTGGCCCCTCCGTCGGACCTGTCCCCTCCGTCGAGGCGCCCGCGCCGTCGCTGGCGCCGCCTCCTGACCCCGAGCCTGGTCCTCGCCGTCTTCTGGACCGCCGTGGCCGGTGGTGCCGCCGAGGCCTACGTCGAATCCGTCCCCATCCCGGCCGTCCCGCCCCAGCCCCAGGCGTCCGTCCTGTACTACCGGGACGCGCACACGATCCTCGCCCGGGTCGGCGTCACCGATCACAGCGACGTCCCGCTCTCCGACGTCCCCGTTCCCGTACGCCAAGCGGTCCTGACCGCCGAGGACCGGGACTTCTACAACCATCCCGGGGTTTCGCTGCGTGGTGTCCTGCGGGCCGCCGTCGCCGATGTCCAGGGCGGCCGCGAGGGCGCGTCGACGATCACCCAGCAGTACGCCCGGAACGCCTTCCTCACCCAGGACGTCAGCTTCGAACGGAAGACCCGCGAGTTCGCGCTGGCCGTGAACCTGGAGCGGCAGTACTCGAAGGATCAGATCCTCGAGAAATACCTCAACACGATCTACTTCGGGCGCGAGGCGTACGGGATCGCGGCCGCCGCCCACGCCTACTTCGGTGTCACCCCGGATCGGCTCACGTTCGCGCAGGGGGCGGTGCTCGCCGCGGTGATCAAGGACCCGTGGCGGTACGACCCCGACAACGATGCCAAGGACGCCAGGTACCGCTGGGACTGGATCGTGATGTCGGCGCGCGGCCTCGGCTGGGCTCCGGCGGGCGACGTCGCGTACCCGAAAGCGCAGCCGCCGCAGTCGGCCGTCGCCGGACCGAACGGTTTGATCGTCGACCAGGTCGAGCAGGAACTGGCCGGGCACGGCATCAGTTCGCAGCAGCTGCACACGCGGGGCCTGTCCGTGGTCACCACGGTCGACCAGCAGGCCCAGAAGTCCGCTCTGCGGACCGTCAGCACCCAGCTCGGCCAGGAGCCGAAGGGAGTGGAGGCGGCGCTCGTCGCGATCGACCCAGCCGACGGCGGGGTGCGCGCCTACTACGGCGGTGACAAGGGCAGCGGCTACTACGACTACGCGTCCGCTCTGCATCCGGCGGCGTCGACGTTCAAACCGATCGTGCTGGCCGGCGCGCTCACGGAGGGTATCGGCTACCAGTCACGCTGGGACGGCAGCTCGCCGAGAGTCTTTCCGGGGCGTAACGGCGTGCCGTTACGCAACCACGACAACCTGCAGTGCCCGAACTGCACGCTCGAGCAGTCGATGGTCGTCTCGCTGAACACGCCGTTCTACGCGGTCACCGAGCGGATCGGCGCCGACAAGGTGCGTTCGATGGCGGTCCGGCTCGGCATCTCCGACCAGTACGCCGGCCAGAAGTCGATGGTCGACGTGAAGGGCGACCCGAGTCCGGGCAAGACCCGCCCCGACATCGCGATCGGCCGCTACGCGGTGACCCCGGGCGATCTGGCCACGGTCTATGCCACGTTCGCGGCCGGTGGCGTCCGCCAGGAGCGCCACTTCGTGCAGTCGGTGACCGGCTGGAAAGCCCCGGCACCGAAGAACGAGGCGGTGCTGGCCCCGAGCATCGCGGCCGACGTCTCGACCGTGCTGCAGGCGGTCGTGAAGGGCGACAAGGTCGTGCCCGGGCGTCCGGCGGCCGGCAAGACCGGCACCCAGCAGTACCTGAACACCGACGACGACCAGGACGCCTGGATGGCCGGCTACACCCCCGACCTGGCCACCGCGGTCTGGCTCGGGCACGCCAAGCCGGCCCCGCTGCGCGACAAGCAGGGTCAGCCGATCGAGGGCGACGGGGTGCCGGCGAAAATGTGGAGCGCCTTCACCCGGCAGGCGCTCAGCGGCCTTCCGCCGCTGCCGCTGCCGCCCCCGGCCCACGTCGGCCGCAGCGACGTCGGCGACGCCGGCCACACCCACGACGGCGACGGCGAGAACAGCGGCGGCAAGAACCCGGACGAGGTCTCCACCCTGCACGCGGCCGACAGCGGCTACGAACCGGTCGTGCACACGGCGCACTCCGGGAAGCGGCTGGCCCTGACCTTCGACGACGGCCCCTCCGAGTACACCCCGCAGGTGCTCGACCTGCTCGCGAGATACCACATCAAGGCCACGTTCTGCATGGTCGGCGAGAACGTCAGCTGGTACCCCGACACGGTCAAGCGCATCGTCGCCGACGGTCACCGGCTCTGCAACCACTCGATGCACCACGACGACCTGGGCCTGCTCCCGCCGGCCGCCGGCCGGGCCGACATCCAGGGCGACGACGCGCGGATCGAGAAGGCGGCGCCGGGCTCGGTGGTCACCTACTACCGCGCTCCCTACGGCGACTTCGGCCCGACGGCCAAGGTCGCGGCCCAGCTCGGCCACACCCCGCTGGGCTGGCTGGTCGACCCCGACGACTGGAAGCTGCCGGGCGCCACCGTGATCGCCCAGCGCATCGAGCAGCAGCTGACACCGCGGGCGGTCGTCCTGGTCCACGACGGCGGCGGCAACCGCCAGCAGACCATCGACGCCCTGAAGATCCTGATCCCGAGGCTGCTCGACGAGGGGTGGACCTTCGACTTCCCGCAGACCACGGTCGCTGCCCACGCCCCGGCGCCGCCGTCGGCGCCGGCTTCCAGCGGTACGCCCTCAGCGCCGTCCGACGGATCATCGCCGTCCCCGGGCATCAGCGTGAGCGACAGCCCCAGCCCTTCCGATTCGGCCCAGCCGCAGGACTCGGCCGCCCCGCCCGCTCCGCCCGCCCCGCCGGCCCCCGACCCGACCGAATGAGCCGAGTTCCCCGCTCCTAATGCCCTGTTCCCGGGTGCCTTGGTGCCCTACTCCCCGGTCCTACTCCCTGGTCCCACTCCCGCCCCCACCCCTGTTCTGGGTGGGGGCGGGAGTAGGCGCCGGGTATGACAAATCCACGGCCGCAATCCATAGCCGTGGCCGGCCTACGGCTTGGTGAGCAGACAGCCCGCGACGGTCAGGTCGATCGTGTGGCTCGCGTTGACGCACGTGGTGAACCAGTACGTCTCCTCGCCGTAGCTCTGCCCCTGATAGGCGTGCGTGGTGCCGTTGGCGTCGACCTCGCACGGGTTGTTCAGGGTGCACATCTCGCCGTCGTCGTTCCCGGTGTTGTTGATGCCGACGATCTGGCCGTTCGAGGCGTTGACGATCGGCGAGCCCGACGTGCCGTGGATGGTGTCGCAGTTCGGGTCGTAGCGCAGCGAGTCGTGCCAGGTCCACTGGTCCTCGCGGAGCGTCGGCACGAAGCTGGAGATCTGGCAGTTCCAGATCTCCTTCCAATAGCTGGACGGGATCGCGACCGACGAGCCGGCGGCCGGGTGGGCGCTCGAGATGGTCAGCGCGGTCGCCCCGTAGCGGCTCGAAAGCGTGGCGAACGTGCTGGTCAGCCGGTAGAGCGTGACGTCGGTGCCGGTCATCGTGGCGTAGATGACGCGGTCGGCCCGGACCGTGGCCAGCGCGCGGCCGCTGCTGTTGAGCAGCGTGCCCGACCGGCTGCTGGTGCGGTTCTGCAGGACCACGCCGGCGTTGATGAAGCCGCCCTCGTAGCAGTGCCCGTTGGTGAGCATCATGGCCCGGTCGCTGCTGACCGAGGTGGGGAAGCGGACCAGCGACGCCGAGCAGTTGCTCAGCGAGATGGTGTTGGCGAGGGTGACCGCCGTGGCGGCCTGGGCCGGTGCTCCGCCGATGAGGACACCGGTCGCGGCGGCCAGGCCGGCCGCGGCCAGTGCGAGCGCCCGTCGAACGCGCATGAAGGATTCCCTTCTTCAAGCGCGGCGGACGCCAGGGTAGGGCAGCCCGCCGCACGGTGAGGCGGCGCGGCGCGTGACGGGTCGGCGGCACGCTAACGCCGAACAGGTTGCCCGTACCCTGACATCCATATTGATCAGTGTCAATTAGGAATCATCCAGCCCAGCACGGCCGTGCGCTGCAGCCAGACGATCAGGCACATGATCAGCAGCAGCACGACGCTCCACAGCACCACCTTGCGGAAGATGTCGCCCTCCCGGCCGGCCATGCCGACCGCCGAGGCGGCGATCGCCAGGTTCTGCGGGCTGATCATCTTGCCGAGTACGCCACCGGACGAGTTGGCCGCCGCGAGCAGCACCGGATCGAGTCCGGCCTTGGCGGCGGTCTGCACCTGCAGCGCCCCGAAGAGCGCGTTGGCCGAGGTATCCGACCCGGTGACCGCGGTGCCGATCCAGCCGAGGATCGGCGAGAGCACAACAAAGACACCGCCGGTCGCGGCCAGCGCCCCACCCAGGGTGTTCGTCTGCCCGCTCTGGTTCATGACGTACGCCAGGGCCAGCACCGCCATCACGGTCACGATGGCGTGCCGGAGGGTGGCATAGGTCAGCCCGTACGCCCGCAGCGCCTTGCCCGGAGCGATCCGCAGGACGATCGCGGTGAGGATGCCCGCGACGATCATCATCGTGCCGGCCGCCGGCAGCCAGCCGAACGCGAACGTGACCGACGAGAGCGGCTTGCCGTTGGCGCCCAGCACGTGCAGGCCGGGCCAGGCGAAGCTGACCGTCCACGGCGACTTGGCCAGCGCCGCCTTGATCGGCCCGATGCTGATGATCGAGAAGATCGCGATGATGATCAGGTAGGGCGCGTAGGCCCGCGCGATCTCGGCCGGACTGTCCCGCTTGTCCAATGTGGAGGTAGACGGCGACGCTCCGCCGGTCGGGCCGGCTTCGGCGGACCGGGCGGTCGCGCCGGCCCGAGCGGTCGCGCCGGACCGGGCGAACTCGGGAGTCGGCGCGTCCTCGCCACCGCGGGCCGTCCCGTCGGCGTCCCCGTCGTCCGGTGCGTCGGTCTCGGCCGCCGAGTCGGACCCCGAGCCGGCCGACGAGCCGGAGCCGGTCGGGCCGGAGCCGGCCGAGGAGCCGGCGGCGAGGGAGCCGCTGCCGGACGAGGCGCCGGAAGTGGCCGAAGACGCCGCGAGAGTGGACACCGCCCCGGGTGGGGCCGCGCCGGAGGTGACCATCGACGGCTCGTGCGCGGGCTTCCAGAGGCGCAGGAAGCCGATCACCGCCGCCGCCGACAACAGCGCCGCCACGATGTCGGTCAACGGCACCGACAGGTAGTTCGACGCGGCGAACTGCGCGACCCCGAACACCAGCCCGGCGGTCAGGGCGACCGGCCACGTCTGCCGGAAGCCCCGCTTCCCGTCGATGACGAAGACCAGGACCAGCGGCACGATCACCGCGAGTATCGGCGTCTGCCGGCCGACCATGGCACCGAGCGTGTCGCTGTTCAACCGCGGATCGTCACCGGCGCCGGCGGCCACCGTGCCGAGCGTGACGATCGGCGTCGCCAGCGCCCCGAACGCGACCGGCGCCGTGTTGGCGATCAACGCCACCGACGCCGCTCGGATCGGGCTGAAGCCGAGCGCGATCAGCATGACCACGGTGACCGCGACCGGCGTGCCGAAGCCGGCCAGGGCCTCGAGCAGCGCGCCGAAGCAGAACGCCACGATGACGGCCTGGATGCGCATGTCCGGGCTGATCCGCGCCATCGACCGTCGCAACACGTCGAAGTGGCCGCTGACCACGGTCAGGTTGTAGACCCAGATCGCGTTGAGCACGATCCAGAGAATCGGGAAGAAGCCGAACGCCGCGCCCTCGGTGGCCGAGAGCACGGACTGTCCGACCGGCATGGAGTAGACGGTTATCGCGACGACCAGCGCCACCACCAGGGCGATCACGCCGGCCAGCCAGGCGCGCATGCGCAGCACGCCGAGCAGCACGAAGAGCGCTAGAAGGGGAAGGACTGCGAAGATCGCTGAAAGACCGACCGAATTGCCGACGGGGTCGGTGACGATCCGGAACTGATCCAACATGGGACCCATCCAGGGTTGTCGATCATTTCGATCAATCTAAACCGCGAGTGACCGAAACGGAACAGCCCGATGACCTTCAGATCCCGATGCGGCCGAACCGCACCTGACTCCACGACCAGATCGCGGTCAGCCGCACCCGCTGCCCCGGCTTCGGCGCGTGCCACACCTTGCCCGCACCGGCATAGACCGCGACGTGGTAGGCGTGTCCGCCACCGACCCAGAACACCAGGTCACCCGGCCGGGCGGCGGCTTTCGCGACGTGCCGGGCGGCGCGGAACTGCCCGTCGGCCGTACGCGGGAGGCTGATCCGGACACTGCGATAGGCGTACCCGGTCAGGCCGGAGCAATCGAAGGCGCTCGGTCCCCGGGTGCCGAATCGGTACGGCTTGCCGCGCTGGGCCCGGGCCGCGGCGACGATGTGATAGCCGCGCATTCTCGCCGCGTACGCCAGAGAAGCCGGAGCGGAAACCGCACGGGAAACCGGAGCGGAAACCGCGCGCGGTGCCGCGGAAGCGGCGGCCGGAGCGACGGTCGCCGCGGCGACCGCGACCGTTCCGAGAATGGCGAGACGGCCGAGCAGGTTTTGACACGGATGGACACAGAGAATCCTCGGTCCTTCAACCGCCTGCGAGGTTAGCTGTCGGATTAGGCCGGAAGGACGGCCCGTCGCGCGTGGCGACTTCACCCCGAGCCGGCTCGACGGCCGGCATGGTGGTTCCCCCGTTCCCGCTCACTGAAGATCCTGATAGGAGTCGGTTTCCTCGACGCTCTCGGTGAGCGGGACTCGGCGACCGAGAGCGACCTCCCGTCGGGAGGCACCGCAGAACCATCGGCGCCGGCCCGCCGTTCGCCAGTTTTCGGGTCGCGTCCCGCAGGGCTCATTCGTCCCGAACCGGAGGCCCCGGCCGCTAGCTCTTCGGACATCGCGGCCGGTTCGGCCCGATCCGGCGGGAAAGCGCGGTCGCGGGCCGGTGAGCCTTGTCACCGAATTCGGCGCCTACCGATTAAGCGCTCGCCCGAATCGGTCGAACGGATTGGTATAAACCTCTGCAAAGGGCGGTGAATTGCGTGGTTCTGCAACAGGTCGGCGAGTGGACCGATGCGGAACTTCCCCGGCTCAACCGGGCGATCCTCGGAGGCGAGATCCCTCCGGGACGACTCGCCGAGCAGTGCACCGAGGTGCTTTTCCCGCTGCTGCCTCAACCCGATCGGGTGCCTGCTGAGCAGGCAAAACGCTTAGCTGTACGCCTCGGTTTCGTCGGCGCCTCGCTGGGCCGGCATTACCAGGAATGGACGCCGGACGGAAAGCGGACGCCCGAGCGCGCGTACGACGGGCTGACGATCGGTGACCTGCCGTTTCGCCAGTATTTCGGGGTGATCGCGGAGCGGACCGGCACCGGTCATTGCGGCCGGGACACCTATGCCTCGCTGGTCCGCTGGAATGTCGGCACGTTGAAGGTGCTGCGCGGCACCGAGACGATGGCCGTTCTGCCCGGCGTCTTCGACGACGGCAAGGTACGCAGCTATACCGGCACCCCGGGCGAGGAACGCTTCTTTCTGCTGGTCAAGAAGGGCGAAGCGATCGAACTCGCGATCAACGACGTGCTGGATCCGCTGACCCGGCCGGAGGAGAACCTGCTCGGCGCGGACGCTCTCGACCGGGTGCGCCTGGCCACCGAACTGCTCGGCGCGCTGCGCGAACTGTTCCGCGATTTCGCCGTCCTCCCGCCCGAGCGCAGCATGCCGACCGACCAGTTCCTCGACGTGTTCCGGCAGTTCGCCGTCCACTGGACGCCCGACGACATCCCGCCCAGTGGCGCACTCGACCCGGAAGCGCTGAAACGGGACTTCCTGCTCGGCATCAACCTCGACGGGTACGAGGCGAACGTCCGGCGGCTCTTCCCGGCGTTGCTGACCACCGAGCGGGAGGCGATCGAGCCGATGATGGCCGAACCGACCCTGCCCGAGCGGATGCTCGCCGGCCTCGGCCGGTCGGCCGCCTCGCTGCGGGCGGCCGAGCGCGGTGACCTGGTGCGCCTGGTCGGTGAGCATCCGGGCCTGGCCGACTGGTACATGATTCTCGCGGCCCACGCCCGGGCGGCCGGCGCGCACCTCATGCTGAGCAAGAAGTTCCTGTTCAAGCCCCAGCAGCGCCGGGACGCGGCCGGTCTCGGCGACCGTCCGCTGGTGTCGAACCGGGCCGGCACGACCGGCATGAACGAGACCTTCCTGGAGCGGATCACCCGGGCCCGGCAGGATCACCCGCTTGCGCCACTGCGCACCGTCGTAACCCGCGAAACGGCAGAAAACACCACCAACGCGGGTGTACCGTCGCCGATATCCGTTTCTCGTGTGGGCTAAAGGCGGTAAGCGATGGGCGCCCAAGCCGTCGAGGTCGGTCATGAGCAGCTCATGGCCCTGATCGACCACACTTCGGCGGTCATTTACATGCGCGACGCCGACGGCCGCTACCTGCTGGTCAACCGGGAGTACGAGCGGCTGTTCAAGCTGCACCGCGAGGAGATCGTCGGGCTGACCGACCACGACCTGTTCCCGGGGCCGATCGCCGACGCGTTCCGGGCCAACGACCTTCAGGCGTTCGCCCGCGGGGTGCCGGTGCAGGTCGAGGAGCAGGCGCCGAGCGACGACGGGCTGCGCACCTACATCACCGTCAAGTTCCCGCTCACCGACCGGCGCGGCCGGGCGTACGCGGTCTGCGGCATCTCGACCGACATCACCGAGCGGAAGCTGGCCGAGGAGGAGGTGCGCCGGCTCAACGACGAGCTCGAGATACGGGTCCGCCAGCGCACCGCCGAGCTTGAGGCGTCGACCCGCGAGCTGGACGCGTTCGCGTACTCGGTCTCGCACGACCTGCGGGCGCCGCTGCGCTCGCTCGAGGGCTTCAGCCAGGTGCTGCTCGAGGACTTCTCGGCCGACCTCGGCGAGGAGGCTCAGCGCTACCTCGGCCGCATCCAGGCCAACGTGGCCCGGATGGCCCAGATGATCGACGACCTGCTGCATCTGTCCCGCGCGACCCGTTCTCAGCTGCGCCGGGAGCACACCGACCTGTCCGGGCTCGCCCGGGAGGTGCTCACCGAGCTGGCCGCCCAGCATCCGGGGCGCCGGGTCGAGACGGAGGTGCCGGACGGCCTGGTCGCCCGGGCCGACCCGCACCTCGTACGCCTCGTCCTGCAGAACCTGATCGGCAACGCCTGGAAGTTCACCGCCCACCGCGACGACCCGGTGATCAGGCTCGGCGTGCGGCGCCAGGACGGGATCGACGTCTTCTCGGTCGAGGACAACGGGGCCGGCTTCGACATGACCTATGCCCACAAGATGTTCGACCCGTTCCAGCGGCTGCACTCGGCGGCCGAGTTCGAGGGCACCGGCATCGGGCTGGCGATCGTCGCCCGGATCGTCACCCGGCACGGCGGCCAGATCCGGGCCGACGGCACCCCGGGCGGAGGAGCCACGTTCCGGTTCAGCCTGAACCCGGCACCGGCCGGCTGGGAGCTGCGATGACACAGGGCCCGATCCTCCTGGTCGAGGACAACCCGGACGACGTGCTGCTCACCATGCGCGCGTTCGGCAAGAACCACATCCGTAACGAGGTGGTGGTCGCGACCGACGGCGAGCAGGCGCTCCACCTTCTGCTGCCGTCCGAGGGCGAGCCGGTCCGCCCGGCGCTCGTGCTGCTCGACATCAAACTGCCCAAGATCGACGGACTCGAGGTGCTGCGGAGGGTCCGGGCCGACGACCGTACGCGTTCCCTCCCGATAGTCGTGCTGACCACCTCGAACGAGGAGCGCGACATCGTGGACAGCTACCGCCTCGGCGCGAACAGTTTCGTCCGCAAGCCGGTCGTGTTCGAGGAGTTCGTCAAGGCGGTCAACGTGCTCGGTGTCTACTGGCTGCTGGTCAACGAGCCCGCGCCGGCTCCGGCCGGGGGCTGATCCCATGGACGAGGTAAGGGTCCTGGTCGTCGACGACAGCGACGACGACGCTCTGCTGATCATCCGCCAGCTCACCCGGGCCGGCCTGAAGGTCAGCCACGTCCGCGCCGACACCGCCGACGGGGTCGCGGCCGTCCTGGCCGCCCGGGCCCCCGACATCGTGATCTCCGACTACACGATGCCGTCGTTCCGCGCCGAGGAGGCGCTCGACCAGGTGCGCGCGCACGACGCCGACATCCCGTTCCTGCTGGTCTCGGGCCAGGTCGGGGAGGAGACGGCGGCCGCGATGATGCGGGCCGGGGCGCGCGATTTCGTGCTCAAGGAACGGATGGCCCGGCTCGCCCCGGCCGTACAGCGGGAGCTTCGCGAGGCCGCCGAGCGCCGGCGCCGGCGCCGGGCCGAGGCCGCTCTGCGGGAGAGCGAGGAGCGCTTCCGGCTGATCGCCGAGCACGCCCAGGACATCATCTTCCGCTACCGCCTCGTGCCCGAGCCGGTCATGGAATATCTGAGCCCGGCCGTCGAGTCGATCACCGGCTACCGCCCCGAGCAGTTCTACCAGCACCCCGGACTGATCTTCAGCCTGGTCGAACCGGAGGACCGGCCCCTGCTGGCCCGGTCGTGGTGCGAGGGCCAGACCGGCACGGTCACCATCCGGTGGAACCGGCGCTCGGGCGGCGTGACCTGGATCGAGCAGCGGGCCGGCGCGATCCTCGACCGGGACGGCCGGGCGGTCGCGGTCGAGGGGATCCTGCGCGACATCACCGAGCGGGTGCGGGCCGAGCGGAACCGGGTCGAGCTGGAGCAGCAACTGCGGCAGTCGGAGCGGCTCGACTCGCTGGGCCGGCTGGCCGGCGGCATCGCGCACGATTTCAACAACATCCTCGCGGTGATCTCCGGCTATGCCACGATGCTCGCCGAGGAGCTCGAGGAAGATGGTCCGAATCGGGCGGACGCCCAGGCGATCGAACAGGCGGCGGCCCGGGGCAGCGCGCTCACCCGGCAGCTGCTGATCTTCAGTCGGCTGGAGCCGTCGCGGCCCGAGACCCTCGACCTGAACGTGGTCGCGACCGACATGCAGCGGCTGCTAGCGCGCACACTCGGTGAGGACATAGAACTGCGGACCGTGCTCGGGCCGGATCTCCCACCGATCACGATGGACCGCAGCAAGCTCGAGCAGGTTCTGATGAACGCGGTGATGAACTCGCGCGCCGCGATGCCCAGCGGCGGCCGGCTGACCATCGGCACGTCGGCCGAGCCGGACGGCGAATTCGTCGCTCTGACCATCACCGACACCGGTTGCGGGATGGCCCCGGAGGTCGCGGCGCGGGCGTTCGAGCCGTTCTTCACGACCAAGGGGCGGGGCAACGGGACCGGACTCGGGCTGGCCACCGCGTACGGCGTGGTCACCGACGTCGGCGGCACGATCGGCCTGGAGTCACAGCCCGACCAGGGCACCACCGTGCGAGTCCGACTGCCGGCCGGGTCCACCGGTCCAGCGGGTGAGGCCGTCGTCGCTCGTGTCCCGTCGGCCGGCGGTCGCGGCCAGCGGATCCTCGTCGTCGAAGACGAGGACGGGGTACGCGACATCGTGTGCCGCATTCTGAAGAAAGCGGGCTATGACGTTCGCGCCTCCGGCGACCCGCAAGAGGCGCTGAAGATGTGCTTGGACGGGAATCTCCATGTCGACGCCCTTCTGAGCGATGTCATCATGCCCGGCATGTCCGGCACCCAGCTCGCCGCCGAGTTGCGCCGTACCCGCCCGGGCCTGCCCGTGCTCTTCATGTCCGGTTACACCAGCGGCCCGAAGCCGGGCGGCCAGGAGTTGCCGCCGGACGCGCCCCTGCTCTACAAGCCGTTCCAGACCGATCAGTTGCTGCAGACCCTCGATCAGCTTCTGCACCGCCCACGGTGATCGTTTCCGGTGCGATGATCGTTTTGGAGATCACGCTTCGTGGGGATCGCTCGCGACGAGTGATCACGGTCGGTGATCCTGCCGGTCTCGTCGCGAGCTCCCGGCCCGGTCGGATCCCGGCCTCCGCGGCGGCCGGTTCATTCGCGTCCGGCTCCCGTTCCCGGCCCCACCCGAGGCCTCTCGGAGATTCTTTTCGGAACACGAACATCATCCGATCCGGTCGTTTCCGATCTTCGCAAATGATCGTCGATCTTTAGTTTCGTCGCGGTGGGAAGATCCGGATCGCCCTGACCTGCGATCTCGACTAATGTCGGCACTTGGCGTCGACCTGCGATTTCTCGCTCGTTCACGTGCAAGTTGCACACTTCGAGGACGTACGCCACCCGTCCGTCGACATTGGCACTAAAAATTCGACGAACACGCATTGTGTTTGAGGCGTCACTCTTCGTACTCTGATGGTCAACACTTATCGATCAACATGAGTGCGGAAGCGGGCCGGCCTGGCGGAGGCCCGCGGGGGAGAGCAGCCATGCTTGTCAAGGTCATCGATCAAATTCCCGACGGCGATCTGCGCGAGGTCCTGTGGAAGCTCTACGAAGATTCCTTCGCTGAGCTCCGCTCGCTGGCAGTCCAACGGCACCTGATGTACCGGTCCGAGTTCGACGAGGTGATGGACGATCCGCGGATCAGCAAATACCTCGCCCTGGAGGACGACGGCACGCCGGTCGGCATCGCGACCTACACCAACGATCTCGAAGCGGTGCCTCTGATCGCACCGGAGTACTTCGAGCGCCACTGGCCCGAGCACTACGCGGCAAAGAAGATCTGGTACATCGTTTTCGTCGCCGTCAGTCCGGAAGCTCAGGGTCGCGAGGCGTTCGCTCTCCTGTGCGAGCAGCTTTACCTGGTGGCGTCGACGCAGAACGGCTTGGTCGGCTTGGACATCTGTACCTACAACGATGATGTCCGGCACATGTCGCGGATCTTCCGGGTCTTGGTTCGCCGGATGGCCGACAACATGCGGTTCAGCCGAATCGATCAGCAGTCCTACTGGCTGTACGAATTCCCCTCTGCCGCGTAGCTCTCTCGTCGGTCGGGGGCTCAGGGCATAGGCGACCTCCACATCGTCCAGAGTGGGGGTCCGTCGGGCAGCTCGATCACGGACCGGACCCGATATCCGTGTCGGAGGTAAAGGTCCCGGTTACGGGGGTGGTTGGCCTCCAGATAGGCGGGGAGGCCGGCCTGGTCGAGCCGGGCATGGTGGCGATCGAGAAGTGAGCTGCCGATGCCCCGGCTCCGACTTCCGGGCCGGACGGCCAGGAATGCCAGGTAGTGATGCGGCTCAAGAGGGTGGTCGGTGTCGAGTGCGGCGTCCAGTTGGCACGCCCGCTCGAAAGCATCACCGGTCACCTCCTTGAGCCGCCTTTCGTAGTCCTGCGGGGGCGGGATCAAGGACGTCAGCGGGAACCAGAGCGCGACTCCGGACAACTGCCCGCTGACCGCGTCGGCCGTGGCGTACACCTCACCGCACCGCACCGCGTGCTCCACGAAGATCTCGAAGTACTCCGGGCTCTCGGCCCGGCGCAGCCCGGGGTCGGGCTGCAGCCAGTGCCCGACCGGCGTGTCCTGCATCGCCTCGGCGATGAGGTTCGTGATCTCGGTCGTGTCGACCGGCGCGACGTTGCGGATGACCAGTTCCTGGATGGCGTACGTCATCGGGTCTGTCCTCTCCGTCTCAGTAGGGATAGCTCCGGGCGCCCACCGGGTCGGCGTGCAGGGCGCGCGGGAACGGATCGTCGGGGAGCAGGCTGACCCGGCCCTCGGAGCCGCGGCCGATCGCCGCGTAGACCTCCGGCCGCGTGACCCGCATGATCAGCGCCCAGATCACGCCGATCAGAGCGACGCCCACGTAGAGCGGCGGAATCACCCACTGGAACGGGGAGTTCTTGGGCACCTGCAGCAGATCGCCGAAGCCGATGACGGTCGCTATGAGCACCACGGTGAGAAGAAGGAACGAGACGGTGGGTGCGACGTAGGCCCGGACCGCGTTCTCGCCCCGTTTGGATCGCCGGAAGAACGCGACCACCGCCGCCGAGCAGAGCCACATCAGGATCAGCACGCCGAGTCCACCGATCGTGGTCAGCCACGCGAAGACGTAGACCAGTGGCTCGACGTGCCCCGCCGCGTACGCGGTCAGGACGCCGAGTGCGAGCAGGCTCTGAGTGACCGAGCCGAGCAGCGGCGCCCCGGTGCGCGGGTGGGTGTGACCCCACGCGGCGGGGAGAACGCCCTCGCGGCCGAGGGCGAACTGATAGCGGGCGACGGCCGCGTGGAACGCCAGGAGGGCGGCGAACACGCTCGTGAGGAAGAGGAGATAGCCGACGTCCACCAGGACGGTGGGGACGTACTTGGAGACCAGGAAGAACACCAGGTCGGTCTGGTGTGCCCCGGCCACCGCGGCGATTCGATCGGGTCCCGTCGCGACCGACATCGCCCAGGCGGACAGAGCACACAGCAGGCCGGCCAGCATGACGGCCCAGTGCGTGGCGCGGGCGATCGTGCGCTTGGGGTCCTTGGCCTCCTCGGACAGCACCACCGTTGCTTCGAAGCCGACGAAGCCGGCGATGGCCAGCACCAGCAGCGAACCGCCGACCGGGGTGAGCAGGGGAGCGGGGTTGAACTGGCTGACCGTGACGTGGTGGTTGGCCGGGTGGGCCAGCATCACGAGGTCGTAGATGAGGACGAGACTGATCTCGGCGACGAGCAGGACGGCCAGCACGCGGCCGGAGAGATCGACCCAGAGCAGTCCGAGCACGGCGAGAACGGCCCAGGTGACCAGGGCACACGCGTACCACGGAACCTTGAAGCCGAACTCGAGCAGGATGTTCGAGGCGGCGGAGCCGAACAGTCCGAACAGGCCGATCTGCATCAGCGAGTAGGCCGGGAGGGCCACGAAGGCCGCTCCCACTCCGGTCACCCGGCCGAGGCCGTGACTGATATAGGAGTAGAACGCGCCGGAGTTGACGATGTGCCGGCTCATCGCCACGAACCCGACCGTGAACAACGAGAGGATGCCGGCCACGACGAGGTAGGCGATCGGGACGGCGGTGCTGCCGATGATCGCGTAGATAGTGGAGATCGCTCCGATGATGACGGTCAACGGGGCGGCGCCAGCTACCCCGAAGAACACCACGGACGGGACTCCGAGCCGATTCTTCGCCAAAGCTTGCCCGACGATGTCCGGCCCAGCCTCATCCTTTTTCACCATCAGCAGCCTCCCGGCCCAGTGTTCGAAGTTGTTCTGGCGGAGGTGATGGCGCCCGGCGGCGCTCACCTTCGACCGACGGTCAGGACCGAGCCCACGGAGGCCTCGGTGATCTCGACAAGTTCCCTCAGATCGCTCGGCAGGGACTCCACCGCGTTCGGCAGGGTCTGGAACGCGTGCCGGTGCATCTCGAAGTCGTACAGCACGTGGCGGGTGAGGCCGGTGGCGGCGATCATGCCCACGAGCAGGCGGTCGCTCACGCTCATCTCGACGCCGCGTACGAGGAGGTTGGCCAGCCGGGCGGGGGCCCAGGCGGCCGCGTTGCGCTGCTCGGCGCTGTTGGGCATATATAAGGTCTGGGTGCTGAGCATGCGGCGGCGTACGACCGGCTCGACCGCTCCCAGGCGCATCAGGCGCTCGCCGACCCGGGCCGCCGCGTCCTGCGAGAGGAAGGCGAGCCAGGTGCGCACGTCGCGATGCCGCGACTGGGCGATCAGCAGATCGAGGATGTCGTGGGCGAGTGCGTCAGTCGGTGGGTGCCGGTCGAGAATGATCAGGTCGCCGTCGGCGATGCCGATGCGCCCCTCGAGGATCAACTCGCCGATCAACGCGCCGGCCAGACCGAGGCCGGTCGCCCGCGGATGCAACCGGGACCGCCCGGTGCGGTCCTCGTGTGCGATCAGGAAGTACTGGTCAGCCAACACGCCCGTCCACGCCCCTTAGACAGCATTTGAGACTCTCTTTTTCTTGGCTCCGCTTCATTGCGGCGACCGTGCGGACAAGCCCCGACGGCCCTGGAGTTTTCACGGATCTCGGAATCGAGAGATCACTGTGAGTAGAGGTAGGGATAACTCGATGTCTCGCGCATCATGTACCCAACCTCAAGGTCATGACAAGGAGTACTAGACTTCTTATTCAGGCCTCCCGTCCAACGCTGTCCAAGTTGGATCATGGGTGGGCCGGGTCTACTATCAGCCTCATCAGGACCGAGGGAGTCCAGGTGGCCGTTGACGAAGGCCCCACGCTGCGGAGACGCCGCCTGGGTGCGGAGTTGAAGCGCTGTCGCGAGGCTGCGGGATTGACGCAGGAGAATGTGTCCCGCCATTTCGAGTGGCACGCGGCGAAGGTGACGCGCATCGAGACCGCGCGGGTGGCCGTCACCCCGCGCGACGTCAAGGACCTGCTGACCCTCTACAACGTGCGCGACGAGGAGTACCGCGAGGCCCTGGTCGAGCTGGCCCGGCTCTCCCGCGAGCGCACCTGGTGGACCGACTACCGCGACATCATGCGACCGGGCAACTTCATCGGCCTCGAGGCCGGGGCCGCGGCCATGCGCACGTGGGAGCCGATCGTCCTTCCGGGCCTGCTCCAGACCGAGGACTACATGCGAGCCCTGCTGCAGACGGGCCGTCCCGACGACTCACCGTCCGACCTCCAGCGCCGCGTCTCCCTGCGCCTGACGCGGCAGGGGCGCCTCACCGGCAACCGTCCACTGGAGCTGCACGCCATCGTCGACGAGTCGGCGGTGCGCCGTCAGATCGGCGGACGCGACGTCATGGCGAAGCAGTTGACCCACCTGATCGAGATCTCTCAATCACCCAACGTAACCGTCCAGGTGCTGCCGTTCGAGGCCGGCGCACATCAGTTCCTGGGCGGATCAGCTGCGCTTTTGGAGTTCCAGGAAACCACCCATCTGGATGTTGTCTATCTTGAAGGCCTTGCGGGAGACTTGTACGAAGAGCAACCACATGAGGTCGCTCAATACCGACAAGAGTTCGAGCGGTTGAGTGCAAAGGCGCTTGACCATCGCGCAAGCATCAAGATGATCGAGAGCCTGCTCAACTCGTAAGGGCTCCGAGACAACCGCATATGGAGGGAGGTGCTTGGGATTGCTCGCGCACCAACTCAACGGTGCTGCCTGGAAGAAAGCCAGCCGCAGCAACGGAAACGGCGGTAACAACTGTGTCGAAGTCGCCTTCCTTGACACGGGCGTCGCCGTACGCGACAGCAAAGACCGGTCAGGTCCGGCTCTTATGTTCACGAAAGCGGAGTGGACCGCTTTTGTGGGCTCGGCCAAGGACGGCGAATTCGACCTTTCCTAGGAACCGACACTACCGATAGGCACCGAGCGATGGGAAGTGCCTACGCAACGTCAGCTTTCCCGGTATGTGTGTAAAGAAGTGCCGCAGCGCCCCGTGCGCGGGGCGTTGCGGCACCACTACCGAGGGTTAAGTGCCGACCCCACCTCGGGCGGTGGCGAGGTTGGCCAACTGAACCCTCTCCAGTGCGTTGACGGGCCCACCGTCGCTGGTCACGGCCAGTGCGAGCGTGTTGGGCCCGTGGGGGTCGAGGACTCCGGTCGGGAGCACGAACGTGTGCTGCGGCCCGACATCGGCGATGTACTGACCCATGTTCCAGCCGTTGACGAAGATCAAGACCCGGTAATGGCCGCGCGGCTGCGTACTTGACTCTGATTCAGCCGGCACAGTGCCAATGGTCAGACCGAGTGACGCGTCGACGCCCTTCGGCACCCGCAGATCGAACGTCGTGCGGTACCACGAGGTGCCGGCCGGTGCGTCCGTGTCGGGGACGGGATGCGTCGTCCACCCGCGATCGTCGAAGCCGGGGAGGTACCAGCCGGCGCGCTCGCCGTACAGGCCACCGTTGTTGAGTGGGCCGCGCACCGGGTCGGCCGACGAGTCGCCGCCCTGGATCTTCCAGGTGACCGGTGTGGACAGCCCGGTGACGCCGATCAGGCCGCGCCCTTCCTTCTGGGCGTCGTTCACGCCGCCGTCCTCGTTGTGCGAGTCGTTCCGCACCATCACCGACAACACGTGGTCGCCGTCCGGCAGCCCGGCCGGCACCGGGAACGACGCGGTCCCCCGGGTCGGGGGCGAGGCCAGATTGGTCGGGAGCACGTACTGGCCCAGGTAGGTGCCGTCGAGCCAGGCCTGGATCAGGCCCGCTCCGCCACCGCCGAAGTCGAAGGTGACGCTCGGCGGGGCCGCCCCGTCGAAGTGTCCGCGGTACCAGACGTCGCCGTGATGGAAGCCGTAGTCGTCGGCGGTCAGCACGACCTGGCCGGCCGGGGGCTTCGTGGTGCTGTTGGTCGCGGTCAGGTCGGCCGTGCGCCAGGTGGTGTCGGCGAAGCCCGGCTGCGACTCGGGCGACTCCGGCGCGTACTTCCAGGTCGCCCCGCTCAGGTCGGGCAACCGGACCGGGGCCGGCCCGGGCAGCTGCCGCAGCGCGGTCAGGCTGCGCGACGTGGTCGGCCGGGCCGGGACGAGCGAGCCGTTCCAGGTCACCAGCAGCGCCTGCCGCGGCCCCCACACCTCGAGGTCGGCCGGGGCGGTGGTGTCACCGGTCAGCGCCAGCAGCGGCCCGGCGGCATGCGCCGTGCGCACCAGCTCCGGGCCCCGCACCAGCACCGGGCCGGCCTCGCTGTCGACCCGCCAGAACGAGCCGGCGGTGTCCTCGTCGGCGATCAGGAGGGTCAGGCCGTTCACGCGTACGCGGATCAGACCGTGATGCACATAGGAGAGCTTGAGATCCCCGGTCGCCGGGTCGTAGGAGCTCGTCGCCGATCCACTCAGCACCTGGACCGCGGGCTTCGACGCGTACCGGAAAAGGGTCTCCCCGCTCTCGCCGTCACGTCCGTGCAGAAGCGCGACCCCCGGCAGGTGGGTTTCGATCTCCGATGTCGAATAGACGAGGTGTTGACCTTCGAGGTCGTAGTCGGCGACCAGCGTCTTCGCGTCCTGCCCGGTGAGCTCCAGCGGCACGGTGTACGAGCCGTCGGCGGTGGTGATCGGGAACGTGAAGCTGTCGTCGGTGGTCGCGCTGGACGGGTTGTGCACCGCGAAATAGAAGTTGGTGCCGGTGTCCGGGTTGACGGTGTGCTCGATCTTCACCGCGGCCGAGCTCGGAACGACGTCGGGTCCCTTGTCGACCTTGGTCAGCGGGGTGACGCTCTGCACGAAGTAGCCGAGGCTCTTCAGCGCGGCCGCCTTGGGGCGCAGCTGCCGCGCCTCGTCGATCGCCGCGCCGTAGTCGTAGGAGCTGTAGACGACCGGCGCCGGCAGCCAGCCCCACGACGTGCCGCCGAAGGTCATGTAGAAGTTCTGCACGGTGAGCCGGTTGGCGATGTTGGTGCCGTAGAAGACCCGCTCGTAACCGCTGCCCTGGCGCTGGGCGGTGCACGGGTAGGTGCCGACGCTGCCCCAGTAGTCGAACCAGCCGCCGCCGAACTCGGCCACGAAGCCGGGCGTGTTCGGTGAGGCCGTCGCGCCGCCCTTCGCCCCGCCGGCGCCCTGGATGCCCCAGTCGGGGGCGGCGCTCGGGGCGCCGGGCGAGCCGTCGGTGTGGCAGGTGCCGCCCGGGTAGCCGTCGAAGGCGTACAGGTCGACCGGCCCGGGAACCGTGCCCGCGACCTGCGAACTCGACGGCACCCAGATGCCGTTGCGGCCCTTGTCGTTGTGGAAGACCGGCACGCTGATGCCGTCGGCGTGCGCCTTGTCGTAGAGATGCTGCAGATAGTTGCGCTGGCTGGTGCCGGTGGCGGCCAGCTCGTTCTCGATCTGGTAGAGAATCACCGAGCCGGTGCCGTTGGTGACCTGGTGCCGCGCGATGATCGCGTCGATCGCCGACTGCCACTGGTCGGTCGCGGCCAGATAGTCGGGCGCGTCGGTGCGGGCCTTGCCGGCGATCGTGCTCAGCCAGGCCGGGAATCCGCCGCCGTCGGTCTCGGCGTTGATGTACGGCCCGGGCCGCGCGATCACGTACAGCCCGACCTGGTCGGCGATCGTGAGCAGCCGGTCCATGTCGCGCACGCCGGTGAAGTCGTAGACGCCCGGCGCGGGCGAGTGGTAGCCCCAGTCGAAGTAGAAGGAGACGGCGTTGAGGCCGGACGCCTTCATCTTCTGCAGCACGTCCCGCCAGAGCGTGGGACTCGGCAGCCGGTAGGCGTGCATCTCACCCGACCAGATGAAGGTCCGCTGTCCACCGATGATCATCGAGTACTGGTCGAAGCTCACCGTGCGAGGCGGGTGAAGAGGCCGGGGTGCCGGTGGGGACGCGCCGGCGGGAGCTGCCGCGGTGGTGCTGACCAGCGCCGCTGTCGCGAGTACCGCCAGAAGTGTCCGGAGTCGTCGGCCCATGCTGCCACCTCCATCGTCGAAGCGCATCGACGCCATCCTGAGGTTTCAATCGAGTTCAGTCAATGCGCGGGGGCTCGGCCAGGCGCTGGAGGTCGGCGGTGGCCCGGCCGGCGACGTGGGCGATCAGCTTCAGCATGTCGGCGCAGTAGACCGACGGGTTCCGGAAGCCCTCGCCCGCGCGGTAGCGGTGCGCGTAGTGGCCGCCCCCGCAGACCCGGTGGGACGGGCAGGAGCGGCAGGTCTCGCCCAGCGCCAGCTCGCCGATCTGGCGGGCGACGATCCCCGGGTGGTCGAGCGCGGCATCGAACGGGTGCGCGGCCACCGACAGGCCGGTCGCGGCGGCGCCCTGGTAGGCCGACTTCAGCGAGTCGACCTGCTCGAGCGTGCCGTCGGTCTCGACCACGACGACCGCCACCGGGCTGAGCCCGACCTGCTCGGAGCGGCTCGAACCGCCCAGCAGCAGCGCGAGGAGGTCCTCGAACAGGCGGACGCCGGTCTCCTGGCGGGGCGCGTCGTACCACCGGTCGAAGACCGCGATCAGCCAGTCCGCGTGCGGGGTGCCCGGCGCCGGCGGTGACGACCAGTTCGCGTGCGGGAGCAGGAGGTCGATCGCCGGCGGGGAGTAGGCCAGCAGGGCCTCGTAGCAGGCGATCGGGTCGACGGCCGGGTCGACGACGCAGAGCAGTCCGGCGAAGATCTCCCGGAACCGGGGGCCGGTCAGGCGGCGGAGCGCGCGATCGACGGCCACGGAACTGCCTCGGCCGTCGGCGGTCCGGCGGCGCAGGTCGTTCTGCCCGGGCGGGCCGTCCAGACTGACCCCGACGCGCAGGCCGTGCCGCCGGAACAGCTCCAGCAGGTCGTCGTCGAGCAGCACGCCGTTGGTCTGCATCTGGATGTCGAGGTGCCGGCCGCTGCCGTCGAAGACCGCGCGGAAGTCGCCGATCAGCTCGGCCAGCCGCTCCCGGCCGGCCAGCAGCGGCTCACCGCCGTGCAGAACCAGGCGCATGCCGGGTAGGTCGTGGGCGTCGGCGTGCTCCCGCATGCGGGCGGCGGTGGCCCGCCAGACCTCCCGCGACATGACCAGCGGCCGGTCCCGCCAGCTCTGGTCGGCCATCGTGTAGACGTAGCAGTAGTCGCAGGCCAGGTTGCAGCGCTGGTGAACCTTCAGGACGACGTCGCGGAACGGGGTCGGCCGCCACCCCTGCGCGCGGAGCCGGGCGACGTCGAGCCCCTCGCCGGGCCATTCGGGCGGCCGGCCGATCAGCGGGAGCAGGCGAGGGTGCGGCATGGGCATCCGATCCCTTCCTGGCCGTGGCGGCGCCGCTCGATGCTAGGCCTGTCAGCTCGTGCGCGGGCTAGGAGGGGATCGTCGCGACGACGCGCTGGAGGTCGTCGTCCGGAAACAGGTCGTCGAAGACGGTCTCGCGGTCGAAGGTCAAGGCACGGGTACGGGCGCGGAGCTCCATCCGGTGCCGCTCGGCGCCGGAGAGGGTGAGGACCGCGTGGTCGAGGGCGGCGGTCAGGGCGGCCACGTCGCCCGGTTCGACGATGAGGGCGGTGTCGCCGACGGCCTCGCCGGTGCCGCCCGTGAGGGTGGTGATGACCGGGCCGCCGCCGGCCAGCATCTTCTCGGCCAGGGCGATGCCGAAGGTCTCGACGAAGTCGGGCTCGGGGCGCGTCGGCAGGGCGTACGCCGCGCAGCCGCGCATGAGCAGGGGCTTCTCGTCGTCGTCGACGTCGGTCAGGAAGACGACGCGGTCGTCGCCGGCGGCCCGGGCCTGCATCTCGGCCAGCGACGGGCCGGTGCCGGCCACGACGAGCTTCACCGTGCCACGCGCGCGCGACTGGGCGTACGCCTCGATCAGGTCTTGGATCCCCTTGGCCCGGGTGACCCGGGAGAGGAACAACAGATAGCCGTCGCGGCGAAGCCCGCGGCGGGCCAGGGCTTGATCGACGCGGTTCTCGTCGAGGCCGACGAAGGCCGACGAGTCGATCGGGGGGTAGCTGACGGTGACCCGGCGGTGGCACTGGTCGGCGAAGTTCGTGCCGCAGGCGGTGTCGACCTCGGTCGCCGAGGCGATGATCTCGTCGCGGGTGTAGGCGGAGACCGCGACCACCTCGTCGTTGGCGAGGAACGTCGTGAGCAGAGCCGTCGCGGCGCCGAAGTGGCCCTCGCGGAGGCAGTTGCGGATCACGTTGGTGACGTCGGAACCGACCGCCTTGGCGATCGTGCGGACCCGGGGCGCGAAACCGGCCGCCCGGGCCGCGGTGACCGCGTCGACGACGACCTGGGTGTGTGGCACCAGATACATCGAGAGGCAGGTGGTCGGGACCGGCTCCGAGAGCAGTTCGACCAGGCGGCCGGTGAGCCCGGCCAGGTGGCGGCCGTCCGGCACGCGGTAGTCGCCGACCGGGTCGGGGCGCTCGACGGTGATGCCGGGGCTGTACGGGAGCAGCCGGTCGAGCGGCTTGAGCGGCAGGCCGGCCGCCTGCAGCGCGGGAAGCGGCCAGGTGAGCAGCCGAACGTCGTCGTAGCCGCGGGTCAGGGCGACCTCGGCCAGGTTGCGGGCTTCGCCGGAGTGGCCGCAGATGACCGGGTCCGCTCGGACCGCGATCACCAGGCGGCGGGCAGGAAAGCTCATCGGGTGTCCTTCGCTGGGTCGAGGGAGAGGGACGGCGGGCGGATCTGCCGTCCCCAGGCGGAGGGCTCGGGGCCGAGCCGCAGGTGCAACCGGCCCCCGCGATGCACATCGGTGGCGCGCAGGTGGGTGGTGAGCAGAGGCCGGCCGTCCAACGTGGCCGACTGGACATAGAGCGGGGGCGGTTCGCGGTCGATCCCGTCGACGCCGATCGGGGTCTCCCGGTGCCCGCTGGTCTCGACGACGAACTCGGCGTCGCCGACGTTGATCGCGGCCCGTTCGAAGGCCGGCGCGTTGATCAGGAAGAGGTTCTGCCCGGCGACCGGGAACAGGCCGAGGGACGCCCAGACGTACCAGGAGCTGAGGCCGCCCGAGTCGTCGTTGCCCGGGAGTCCACCCGGGCCGGTGCCGAACTGCCAGGTCAGGGCCGAGTGGACGATCTCGGCCGTACGGTCCGGGCGCCCCGCCCAGTGATAGGCCCAGGGTGCCTCCATGTCCGGCTCGTTGTTGAGTCCCTCGAACCGGTTGAGCGCGTAGCCGGCCGCCATCTCCACCGGATCGGGACAGCGCCCCGGTTGCACGACCGGGTCGGCGCCGTAGCCGAAGAACCGGTCGAGCATGCTGGTGAACGCGTCGTCGCCGCCGGCCAGGGCGATGCGGGCGGCCATGTCGTGGACCAGGCGGAACGAGTAGTTCCACTTGCCGCCCTCGTAGTACTCGGAGTCGCGCAGCAGGCCGGTGGCCGGGTCGAACGCGTTGACCCACCAGCGGCCGCGGCGTTCCAGGTCGTCGGCGAGGCGGTGGTCGCCCATCGCGCGGGCGACCTGGGCGGTGCAGTGGTGGGCGTACGCCAGGTCGAGGGTGTGGGTGACCGGATGCACCAGGCCGTGCTCGAAGAAGTCCTCGCCGTACATCCGGCGCAGGTCGTCGGCCATGTGCACGAGCGCCCAGTTCCAGTCGATCGGAGCCTTCCCCAACGCGTGGGCGTCGGCCAGCGCCGTGTGGGCGAGGGCGCTGGCCTGGCGGAAGAACCGGTCGGCGCCGCGGGCCATCCGGTAGCCGATCGGGAAGTTTCCTTCCTCCTCGCACACCCGGATCAGTGATTCGAGCAGGTCCTGGAACCGGTCCGGGGCGATGGCGGCGAGCAGCGGCAGCTCGGTCTTGTAGATGTCCCACATCGTGCAGACGTCGAACGCGTACGGGCCGCTGCCGGGCCAGAACGGGCTCTCGTCGTCGGTCACGCACGGCTTGATCAGCGAGTGGTAGAGCGACGTCGCGAAGACCT
Organism: Actinoplanes sp. NPDC051411; assembly: GCF_040682075.1. Taxonomy (NCBI): domain Bacteria; kingdom Bacillati; phylum Actinomycetota; class Actinomycetes; order Micromonosporales; family Micromonosporaceae; genus Actinoplanes; species Actinoplanes sp. NPDC051411. The sequence continues at coordinate 76,239 of NZ_JBFBAD010000036.1, forward strand.
GGCGGCGCTTGGTCGTGCCGCCGTCGACGCTTATTTTCTGGAGTTGCCCGCGCCAGCGGGACTGGGTGTTCGCTCGCACGTGATCGAACGCCGGCCGGCCGGGCAGGCACTCGCGCTCGAGGTTGCGCCGGGCCTGCTCGGGGCCGCGCAGTGAGAAGCCGAGCCGCACCTCGATCGTCTGCCCGGCGCGGGCCGAGCCCATCAGGAGCAGGCCGAACGGGCGCAACGTGGTGTGCCGGATGCTGTCGAAGTCGAGCCGGGTGCCGCCCGGGATGAGGCGCCGGTCGTACCAGAGCATCTGCCGCCAGCCGGGGGTGTCGGCCTCCAGGTAGACCGAGAGCGGCACGCCCTCCATCACCACCGTGCCCTGCGCGGTGCCCGGTCCGGTGCTCTCGACCTGGGCCCGCAGCGGGACCGTGCGTCCGAGGTCGATGGCGAGGCCGCCGCACGACAGGTCGATCACGACCCGGGCGTTGCGGTGCTCGGGGAAGGTGTACCGGTGCACGGCGACCTTGGCGCCGACCGTGATCTCGCAGCGGACCCCGGTGCCGAGGGTGGCCGCGTAGTAGCCCGCCTCGGCCAGTTCGCCGGTCAGCGGCCAGGACGCGCCGAGGTCGTCGAGCGGCTGCACCATCGGGGTGACCCGCACGTAGTTGTAGTACTTGCGGATGGCGCCGGTGCCGGACTGCTGGAAGTGGGTGAAGCCGGACGCCTGGAGCCGGTCGAACATCTCCTCGGGCACGCCCTCGGTGTTCTTGGCGTACCGGCCGTAGCCGGTCGGGTAGGCCCCCGAGTAGGCACAGGCCGAGACCATCCCGAGCGGCGAGGTGGCGCCGGGGTGGGTGTTGCCGACCTGAGGCTTGGGCCACCACCACGTGGCGGCGAGACCGCGCGCCCGGGGCAGGTCGGTGGCGGCGGTTCCGATGAAGGGGTTGACGTCGTCGAGGATGGCGCGACTGTAATCAGCTCACCGGCCCGCCATGGTTTCGAGCAGGTGAAATTACTCGTTCTCGAAGGTCGCCAGGTGTCGCTCGCGGGCCTCGGTGAGGTGGGCGCGCATGGCCGCCTCGGCCTCGTCGGGGTCGTTGCGGTCGATCGCGGCGGCGATCCGCTGATGCTCCCGGGTGGTCACGGCGGTCTGCTCGTACGGGAAGTAGCGCCGGTGCAGGTGGAGGTGTGCGTGCAGCCGGGTGATGCTGTCGACCAGCAGCGGGCTGGCCGCGGCCTCGGCGACCAGGCCGTGCAGGTGCGCGTCGAGCGTGGTGAACGCCGAGTGCCAGGACTTGTCGTCGCTCGCCGGGATGGTGCGGGCGGCCTCGGTGACCAGCGTGGCGCGCTGACCGGGGGTGGCGCGTTCGGCGGCCCAGCGGGCGGCCGCGCACTCCAGCAGCAGGCGCATGTCGAACATGTCGGCGAACTCGGACCGGCTGAGCAGCGGGCTGACCGTGTAACCGGCCAGGGGGCGCTTGCGGACCAGGCCCTCGGACTCGAGCCGGGCCAGCGCCTCGCGCACCGGGGTGGGGGAGACGTCGAGCTCGCGGGCGAGCGCGTCGATGTTCATCCGGTCGCCCGGGCTCAGCGTGTGTTCCAGCACCGCCGCGCGCAGCGACTGATAGACGTCGTCACCCAGCGTGGAGCGCTTCAGCGGGGGCAGCGACATGTTTCCAGCTCTTTTCGTCTCGGTGTCTTGACGACCGTACCTGTGAACTAGTACACATCCAGGAAAGATCCTATAGGATTTTTCTCCCCGAAAGGAAGTCGCGCATGAAGCGGCCCCTCACCCGCCTCGGCACCGCGGCGACCGCTCTACTTCTTTTGGTCGCCGGTTGCACCAAGAAGAGCGATAACGACGAAGCCGCGGCCAACACCCGCGGTCCCGACCAGGTCAAGATCGCGCTGATCCCCGGCGGCGCGCACCCTTACTTCCAGCCGTGGAAGACGGCGGCGGCGACGGTCAAGACCGAGTTCAAGCTCGGCGACGTCACCTTCAACGAGACGTCGAACTGGGACCAGACCAAGCAGAACGACGTCATCAAGTCGCTGGCCGCGCAGGGCTACAACGCGTTCGGCATCTTCGGCGTCTCCCCGGAGAACATCAACTCCACGTTCGAGGATCTCAAGCGGCAGGGCTTCCCGGTGGGCTCGCTCGCCTCCTGCCCGGCCGGTGACGTCGACAAGGCCGACTTCTGCCTGTCGACCGACGTCGGCGAGGCGGCCTACAAGGCGACCAAGGCGGCGATCGAGGCGATCGGCGGCTCGGGCACCCTGGTCCACCTGACCGGCAACAAGGTCGACTCCAACACCCAGCGCCGGATCGCCGGCGTGCAGAAGGCGGTCGACGAGACCGGCGGCAAGGTCAAGGTGATCCAGACGGTCACCGACATCGACACCGACCTGCAGAGCGCGCAGAAGGCGGTCGCCGACCTGCTCGCGGCCAAGGGCAAGCAGATCAGCGGCATCGTCACCACCGCGTACAACCCGGCGGTGGCGGCGGCCGAGGGCGTCAAGCAGGCCAAGCTGCCGATCAAGGTGATCGCGATCGACGACGACAAGACGATCCTGGAGGGAATCAAGGACGGCGCGGTCGCGGGCACGGTCACCCAGAACCCGGTCGGCCAGGCCACGGTCGGGTCGTACGCGTTGATGAAGCTGGCCGGCGGATGCACCATGTCGCAGTCGGGCGTGGTCATCGACTCGGGATCGTTCGTGGTCACCAAGGCCAACGTCGACACCTACGACACCGAGCGACAGGCCAAGACCGACGAGCTGCGCAAGGCGTTCGACAGCCAATACCTGGTCTGCAAGTAGGAGTACGAGTGCCGGTCATCACCCACGCCGAGGCGTACCTGGTCGATCTCGCGGTCGAGACGGTACGCACCGACGCCCTGCAGACCTTCGTGAAGCAGGAGACCGTCTTCGTCGAGATCCACACCGACGACGGCGGCTCCGGCCTCGGCTACAGCTACACCATCGGCACCGGCGGCGGGGCCGTGCTGTCGCTGCTGCGCGACAACCTGCTCGGCCGGCTGCCGGGAAAGGACCCGCGCCGGGTCGAGGCGATCTGGCGGGAGCTGTTCCTGACCACGAAGGCGACCACGGTCGGCGCCATCACCTCGCTGGCGCTGGCCGCGGTCGACACGGCGCTGTGGGACTGGCGCTCGAAGAACGCCGGCGAGCCCCTCTGGGTGCTCGCCGGCGGGGCCAAGGACCGCATCCCGCTCTACGACACCGAAGGGGGCTGGCTGCAGCTGACCACCGACGAACTGGTCGCCGGCGCGAAGGCGAGCCAGGCCGCCGGCTGGCCGGGCATCAAGATGAAGATCGGCCGGTCACCCGCGGACGATGCCGCGCGGGTCGCCGCGGTGCGGCAGGCGGTCGGACCCGACTTCGACGTGATGCTCGACGCCAACCAGTCGCTGACGGCCGCCGAGGCGTTGCGGCGGGCTCGTCTGCTCGAGCCGTACGACCCGTACTGGCTGGAGGAACCACTGCCGGCCGAGGACGTCGCCGGGCACGAGAGGCTGGCGGCCGGCACCACGATCCCGGTGGCGGTCGGGGAGTCGATGTACTCGATCGGCCAGTTCGCCGAATACCTTCACCGCGGCGCCGCCGGCATCGTGCAGGTCGACGTGGCCCGCATCGGCGGCATCACCCCGTGGCTCAAGGTGGCCCACCTGGCCGAGGCGGCGAACGTGCCGGTCTGCCCGCACTTCCTGATGGAACTGCACGTGAGCCTCTGCTGCGCGGTGCCCAACAGCCGCTACCTCGAACACATCCCGCAGCTGCGGGCGATCACCCGCGACGAGATCACCATCGCCGGCGGGTGCGCGCTCGCCCCTTCCTCACCAGGCCTGGGCATTGCCTGGGATCGGGACGCGATCGACGACCGGAGGGTTCTATGAGCCTGGCGACGGCCCCCGAAAAGACCTCGGAAACGCCGCGGAAAGTGGCCCGGATCCCGCTCTGGGCCAACCCCCGGATCGGCCTGATCGTGCTGCTGATCCTGCTGGTCGTGCTGTTCAGCACGCTGCGGCCGGCCTTCCTCGACACCCGGCTCACGCTGGTGCCGCTGCAGTCCGACATCAGCGTCTATCTGGTGGTCGGGCTGGCCCAGTTGATGGTGCTCTCGCTCGGGCACATGAACCTGGCCGTCGGCCGGATGGCGGCGACCAGCGCGTTCGCCATGGGCCTGGTGCACGACAAGCTCGGCTTCTCGCTGGTGCCGAGCCTGCTGACCGGCCTGATCGTGGGTGCGCTGCTCGGCGCGCTGGCCGGGCTGATCGTCTCGCGGACCGGGGTGAACTCGTTCGTGGTCACGCTGGCCATGGACTTCGCGCTGGTCGGCCTCATCACGATCCTCTACACCTCGGTGACCGACGGGGTGGCGTTCCCCGACCAGCCGGCCGGGATGGGCGCGCTGCGCTTCGACACGTTCGCCGACTACTGCGTGGGCGACGTGTGCGGGCCGCGGATCCCGCTCGTGGTGCCGTTCGCGCTGGTGGCGGCGTTGCTGGTCGGGTTGCTCTTCCGGTTCTCCCGGCTCGGCCGCGAGATCCTGATGACCGGGTCGAACATCCGGGCGGCCGAGCTGTCCGGCATCCCGACCAGGAACCGGATCGTCCAGGCCCACGCGCTGTCCGGCATGGTCGCCGCGCTGGCCGGCTTCCTGCTGGCGGCCAACAACGGAGCCTTCTCGGCCAGCCTGGGCGACCAGTTCCTGCTGCCGTCGTTCCTGGCCCCGGTGCTCGGCGGGACGCTGCTGGCCGGCGGCGCGGTGAGCGTGCTCGGCACAGTGCTCGGCGCCACCATCACCCAGGTCATCTACAAGGGACTCAACCTGCTGCAGTTCCAGTTCGACCAGCTTCAGCTCTACATCGGACTGGTCCTGCTGGCTGCGCTGTCGCTCGACCGGGTGCGACATGTCATCGCCGAGAGACGAGGAGCCAAGCTGTGAGCATCGACAGCACGGCGCTGCGGTCCCGCTTCGCGAGCCCGCGCTTCTGGCGTACGCCGGAGCTCTCCCTCGCCGTCGTCGCGCTGGCCGGGTTCATCGCCCTGGCCATCGCCACCGGCGGCAACCTGCTCTCGGCCGGCACGCTGGGCGCGTTCTTCCGCTTCCTGGCCGTGCCGATCGTGATCGGCCTGTCCCAGATGGTGGTGCTCGCGGTCGGCCAGATGAACCTGTCGGTCGGCGCGCTGACCGGCCTCTGCGCGATGGTCGCGGCCTGGCTGATGATCAAGGCCGGGCTGCCGGCGCCGCTCGCGGTGCTGGCAGCCCTCGCCGTCGGCCTGCTCGCCGGTGTGGTCAACGGGCTGCTCGTGGTGGTGACCCGGATCAACGGCTTCATCGTCACGCTGGCCACGATGACGATCATCCAGGGTCTGCGGTACGGGGTGAACGGCCCCGACACGTTCCAGGGCTACTCGGCCGGGCTGCGCCGCTTCGGCCAGGAGAGCCTGCTCGGCCTGCCGCTGGTCTTCCTGGTCGCGCTGGTGGTGGCCGCCCTGGTCGCCTGGTTCTTCGGCCGCACCACCAGCGGGCGGCGGCTGCTGGCCAGCGGCGGCAGCCCGTTCGCGGCCCGGCTCTCCGGCATCTCCAACGACCGCTCGCTGGTCATCGCCCACGCCCTGTCGGGGCTGCTCGCCGGGGTGGCCGCGGTGCTCACGGTGGCCGCCTCCGGCTCGGTCAACTCGAGCATCGGCGACGACCTGCTGCTGCCCAGCTTCGCCGCGCCGATCATCGGCGGGGTGGCGCTGACCGGCGGCATGGTCAGTGTGATCGGCACGCTGCTGGCGGCGTTCCTGGTCCGCCTGGTCGACGTCATGCAGGCGCAGTTCGGCATCAACCCGCGCTGGATCGACCTGATCATCGGGGCGGTCGTCCTCGGCGCGGTGCTGCTGGGGACCGTGCGCCAGCGGTTGCAGAGCTCGCCGGCTCGTCCGGCTCGCGGCACCACGGGCCCTTCGCCGGGGCCGACGGCTCCGCCGGGTCCGGCCTCCTCCGGTCCGGCCTCCTCGGCTGGACCGGCGACGGACACGACGGGGAGGTCCTCCTGATGCTGGTCGCGGAGAAGCTGGTCAAGACGTTCCCCGGGGTGCGCGCGCTCGACGGCGCCACCCTGCGGGTCGAGCCGGGAAGCGTGCACGCCCTGCTCGGCGAGAACGGCGCCGGCAAGAGCACGCTGGTCAAGCTCCTCACCGGGGTCTACCAGCCGGACGGCGGCCGGATCCTGCTCGACGAGCAGGAGCTGCACCTGGGCGGGCCGACCGACGCCCAGGCGGCCGGCATCGGCGTGGTGCACCAGGAGCGCAACCTGATCCCGCTGTTCTCGGTGGCCGAGAACATCTCGCTCCACCACATGCCCCACAAGCGCGGGGTCGTCGACCGCAAGCGGCTGCGCGAGGAGGCGCGGCGCTGCCTCGGCCTGCTCGAGGTCGACCTCGACCCGGACGTGCCGGTGTCCGAGCTGTCGGTCGCCCAGGGGCAGCTGGTCGAGATCGCCAAGGCGCTCAGCCTCGACAACAAGATCCTGCTGCTCGACGAGCCGACCGCGTCGCTGACCGGTGACGAGGCCGACCGGCTGTACACGGTGGTCCGCCGGCTGCGCGACTCCGGTCACGCCGTGGTGCTGGTCAGCCACAAGCTGGAGGAGGTCTTCGCGGTCGCCGACACGGTCACCGTGCTGCGCGACGGCCGCAGCGTGGCCGAGGCGGAAGCCCTGTCCGGCTTCACCCAGGGGCAGATCGTCGACCTCATGGTCGGGCGGGCGTACGAGAAGATCGAGCTCGCGGACCGTTCCCTGGACACCGCCGCCGTGCCCGCGCTGCGCCTGGCCGGGGTGTCCACCTCGATCGGCCACCAGGACATCTCGCTGGAGGTGCGGCCCGGCGAGATCCTCGGGCTGTACGGCCTGGTCGGCGCCGGTCGCAGCGAGCTCGCGAAGGCGATCCTCGGACTGGAACGGATCACCGGCGGAACGGTCGAGATCCACGGGCGGCCGGCCCGGATCGGCAACGTCGGTGATGCGCTGCGGCGCTACCGGCTCGGCTACGTCACCGAGGACCGCAAGGACGAGGGCCTGTTCCTGGAGCAGCCGATCTCGCGCAACGTGTCGGTCACCGTCTGGCGGCGGCTGGCCAAGGCCGGGCTGGTCAGCGACCGGTCCGAGCGCAAACTGACCGACAAGTGGGCGGAGAGCCTCGGCATCCGGCTCGCCTCCCCGCTGCAGCTGGCCGGGCAGCTCTCGGGCGGCAACCAGCAGAAGGTGTCGCTGGCCAAGTGGCTGGCCGCCGAGTGCGACATCCTCATCGTCGACGAGCCGACGGTCGGCATCGACGTGCGGACCAAGGCGGCGTTCCACGAGCTGATCGCCGGGCTGGCGGCCGACGGGCGGGCGCTGCTGCTGATCTCGTCCGATCTGCCCGAGACCGTGGCGCTGGCCGACCGGATCGCGGTGATGAGCGAACTCCGGATCGTCGGCGAACTGGCTAATGATCATGATTACCCACGGATGAGTCAGCAGATCATCCGGATGATCCATGCCGAGACGCACGCGGAGGCTTCCTCATGAATGTGACCGAGACTGTGCCGATCGGGGCGACCGGGGTGCGGGTGACGCGGCTCGGGCTCGGGCTGGCCCCGATCGGCGGCCTCTATTCGCCGGTCGGCGAAGAGCAGGCGCGGGCGACCGTCGAGAAGGCGTGGGAGCTCGGCATCCGCTACTTCGACGTGGCGCCGCTCTATGGCAACGGGCTGTCCGAGACCCGGGCCGGGGCGGTGCTGCGCGACAAGCCGCGGGAGGCTTACACACTGTCGACGAAGGTCGGCCGGCTGCTGCGATCGGGCGGGACGGATGGGCAGCGGATCTGGGCTGAACCGGTCGAGTTGATGCCGGTGTTCGACTTCTCGGCCGACGGGGTGCGTACGTCGTACGCGGAAAGCCTGACCCGCCTCGGCCTGGACCGAGCCGACCTGCTGCATGTGCACGACCCCGATGATTTCTTCGCCCAGGCGGCCGCCGAGGCCCTGCCGGCGCTGGTCGAGCTGCGCGATCAGGGCCGCATCGGCGGGGTGTCGGTCGGCATGAACCAGACCAGGTCGCTGATCGAGTTCGTGCGCACCGGCATGCTGGACTCGGTTCTCGCCGCCGGTCGCTACACGTTGCTCGACCAGTCGGCGGGGGCCGAATTGTTGCCGCTGTGCCGTTCGCTCGGCGTGTCGGTGATCGCGGCCGGGGTCTTCAATTCGGGGATTCTGGCCGATCCGCGACCGGATTCGACCTACGACTACGGCCGGGCGCCGGCGGCGCTGGTCGAGCGGGCGCTGGCGATTGAGGAAGTCTGTTCCTCCCATGGGGTGCCGTTGCGGGCAGCCGCGATCCAGTTCCCGATGACGCATCCGGCGGTGACGTGCGTGCTGGTCGGCGCACGGTCTCCGGTTGAGGTGGCGGACGCGGTGGAGATGGCTTCGATGTCGATTCCTTCGGCACTTTGGGATGATCTGCGGGCCGCGGGGCTGCTCGCATGATCATTGACGCGCATCACCATTTCTGGACCGCCGACTACGCCTGGCTGGCCGATCCGGCTCTGGCCCCGATTCGGCGCGACTACACCCTGTCGGATCTGCGGCCGCTCCTTCGGGCGGCCGGGGTTGACCGGACCGTTCTGGTCGAGGGTGGTCTCGGGGCTTCCTCCGAGACCACGTCGTTTCTCGCTCTGGCTTCGTCGGCGCCCGAGATCGCCGGAGTGGTCGGCTGGGCCTCGCTGACGTCTCCGTCCCTCGGTGCCCAGCTCGAGCGGCATCGGGCCGAGCCGGGTGGCCGGCTTCTGGTCGGGATCCGCGACCAGGTGCAGGGCGAGGACGACACGTTTCTCGACCGGCCCGACGTGCGGGAGGGGCTGGCCGTCGTCGCCTCGGCCGGGCTGGTCAACGAACTCGTGGTGCGGGCGTCGCAGCTGCCGTCGGTGGCCCGCGCGATCGCCTCGCTGCCGTCGTCGACCTTCGTGCTCGACCACCTGGGCAAGCCGCCGATCGCCGGCGGGGATCTGGCCTCGTGGGTCTCCTCGATGCGGCCGGTCGCAGCGCTGCCGAACGTGGTCACCAAGGTGTCCGGCCTGGTCACCGAGGCTTCCTGGTCGTCGTGGAAGCCCGCCGACCTCGCGCCCTATGTGGACGCTGCCGTTTCCTTGTTCGGCCCCCGGCGACTCATGTGGGGATCGGACTGGCCGGTGGTCGAGCTCGCGTCGAGCTATCCACAGATCAAGTCGGTCATAACAGATGTGCTGGGCGGTTCGGATCCGGACGTGTTCGGCGGCACCGCCATTCGCACCTATCACCTGGAGATCATGTGAGGATCGTCGCGGTCGAGACGCACGACGTCCGGTTCCCCACCTCGCGCGAGCTGGACGGCTCGGACGCCATGAACCCGGACCCCGACTACTCCGCGGCGTACGTCGTGCTGCGCGCCTCGGACGGCTCCGAGGGGCACGGCTTCACCTTCACCATCGGGCGGGGCAACGAGGTCGCGCGGGCGGCGATCTTGTCCCTGGCTCCGTTGGTGATCGGTGCCGATGTCGACGATCTGGGGGATTTCGCCCGTCGGCTGACGCATGACTCGCAGATTCGGTGGCTCGGGCCGGAGAAGGGGGTCATGCAACTGGCCGCGGCCGCCCTGATCAACGCGGCCTGGGACATGGCGGCCCGCCGGGCCGGGCAGCCGGTGTGGCGGTTCCTGACCTCGCTGCCCCCGTCTCAGATCGTGGACATGATCGACTGGCGCTACCTGAGTGATGCTCTGACCCCGGCCGAAGCGCTCGACCTGCTGGACGCCGCCCGGCCCGGCATGTCCGACCGGATCGACTTCCTGTCCCAGTCCGGATACCCGGCATATACCACATCGGCGGGCTGGCTGGGCTACTCGGACGAGAAGCTGGTGCGGCTGGCCAAGGCGGCGGTCGCCGACGGCTTCGCACTGATCAAACTGAAGGTCGGCGCCGACCGCGACGACGACCTGCGCCGGCTGCGGCTCGCCCGGTCGGCGGTCGGCGACGACGTACGCATCGCGGTCGACGCCAACCAGCGCTGGGACGTCGGGGCGGCGATCGACTGGATGACCGCGCTCGCCCCCGGCCGCCCCTACTGGATCGAGGAGCCGACCAGCCCAGACGACGTGCTCGGGCACGCGGCGATCCGGCGGGCCCTGCAGCCGGCCGGCATCCGCGTGGCGACCGGCGAGCACGTGCAGAACCGGATCATCTTCAAGCAGCTGCTCCAGGCCGACGCGATCGACGTCGTGCAGATCGACGCGTGCCGGGTCGCCGGGGTCAACGAAAACCTGGCGATCATGCTGCTGGCGGCCAAGTTCGGCAAGCCGGTCTGCCCCCACGCCGGCGGGGTCGGCCTGTGCGAGCTGGTGCAGCATCTGTCCCTGTTCGACTACGCGGCGGTGTCGGGCCGCCTCGACGACCGCATGATCGAGTACGTCGACCATCTGCACGAGCACTTCGTCGACCCGGTCGTGATCCGGGACGGGCGCTACCAGGCGCCGGTCGCGCCCGGCTTCTCGGCCCAGATGAAAGCCGCGTCGCTGGCCGAGTACGCGTTTCCGGACGGGCCCGCGTGGGCCTGATCCGGCTCTCGCTCGCCGGCGGCGAACTG